>NZ_JAXCWG010000010.1:0-100348 GCF_034045195.1 Frigoribacterium sp. CFBP9030 | reverse complement strand
CCCCCCGCCCGGGGGCGCCCCCCGCCCCGGGGGGGGCGCCGGCCTCCGTCGCGGAGCCGGGTCTGCGGCTCAGGTGCCGCTGTAGTACCCGTCGCCGGTCGACGGCATCTCCGAGAGCACGTTGAAGAACAGCACCCAGGCGCCGATGATCAGGAGCGACAGGCCGATGCCCACGTAGCCGGTGATGAGACCCGTCAGCCAGAAGCCACGCGCATGGCGTTCGCGCTTCTGCCCCACGTGACCGAGCACCACGCCGGCGATCGAGAAGAGGACTCCCGACCCGAAGAGCACCAGCGACATCAACACGCCGAGGATCGACCCCGACATCGACAGGATGCTCAGCAGACTCGAGGGCCTGGGAGCGCCACCCTGCTGATAGGTGGCGTACTGCGAGCCGTAGGGCTGCGGGGCGCCGTACTGCGGGGCTCCGTTCTGCGGGGCGCCGTACTGCGGGGCGCCGTACTGCGGGCTCCCGTTCTGCGGGGCTCCGTACTGCGGAGCGCCGTAAGGCTGCGGGCGTCCGTACTGCTGCTGGCCCTGCTGACCCTGCTGGCCCTGCTGGCCCTGCTGCGCACCGTAGGGCTGCTGCGGAGCGGCGCCGTACGGCGCTCCCCCGCCCGGCTGCTCGCCGAACGGCGACTGACCGGGCCGGGTCGGCGCCCCGTACTGCTGACCACCCGACGACTGCTGGGGTCCGTCGGAGGCCTGCTGACCGGGCGCGGGTCGTCCGTACTGCCCCGACTGCCCGTACTGGCCGGACTGCCCCTGCGGACCCGCGCCGTAGGGCGCCGACCCGGGAGGCCCCTGCGGCGCAGGAGCGGACCCGACCGGAGAGGCCTGCTGCCCCGGCGCGACGAACGGGTCGCCGACCGGTCGTGACCCGGCAGGAGGCGCGGGCTGGGTCGGAGGCGCGGGCTGGGTGGGAGCCCCGGGGTACGCGGTCGGGGGCAGCGACGGCGAGGCCGCCCCGCCCTCGGCGGTCGCGCCCGCGGGATCCGCGCCCGACGACTCGGCACCCGACCGATCAGCCCCCGACGAGCCCGACGACTCGGACCCCGACGGCGCGGGCGAGGGAGTGGAGGCCGGAGGGACCGGGCCGGGAGGTGTCGTGTCGTCGGTGGCCATGAGGACCCTTTCGAGTGCGGTGCGGCGGTCGTGACGGACGGACGAGCGCCCGATGCACGAGGGGGCCCGCGCCGGTGAGCGCGGACCCCGTCATGGTATCGACGTCGTCGATGAGTGGACTCGGAGTGATCAGAACCCGGACTCGTAGCTCTGGTCGTACGCGAATCCGCCGGCGGCGATCGCGACGATGAAGAACACGACGACGGCGATCGCGCCGAGCAGGCCGAGGTAGCCGAGCACGAGGCCGATGATCGCCATGACCTTGCCCTGCTCGCCGGTCCGCTTGATCTGGCGCAGCGAGATGTGGCCCGTGACGATGGCGACGATGCTGAAGACGAACGAGCTCAGGATGCTCGCGACGAGCGACACGATGGCCAGCACGTTGGTCTTCGGCGACTGGCCGCCGTAGCCGCCCTGCCCGTAGCCGCCCTGCCCCTGGGCCTGCCCCTGATAGGGGTTCTGCTGATACGGCTGCTGCTGCGGCTGGCCGCCGGGCTGCCCCTGCGTGCTCTGCGAACCCTGCGGGTACTGCGGGTACTGAGGCGCCGGGGGGTTCTGCGGGCCCTGGCGGGCCGGGTCGTGGTCGGTCATGCCGAGGTCTCCTTCTGTCTGAGTGGCCCCGAGCCTACGCGGACCCGCCCGCGCTCCGCCCTGAGGGCCCCCACGCCCCACGCCCCGACGGCTCAGACCGCCTGCACCGTCGTCACCGGCAGCGTCGAGTCGGCGCCGAAGTCGAGCGGCGACGGCGCGTGCCCGCGGGCGACGAGCTGCGCACCCAGGGCCGCGATCATCGCCCCGTTGTCGGTGCAGAGCGACAGCGGCGGCACGCGCAGCTCGACGCCCGCCGCCTCGCAGCGCTCGAGGGCGAGCTGCCGCACGCGGGCGTTCGCGACCACTCCCCCGCCGAGCAGGAGGCGAGGCACGCCCAGGTCGGCGCAGGCGGCCAGCGCCTTGGTGAGCAGCACGTCGGCGACGGCCTCGCGGAACGATGCGGCGACGTCGGCGACCGGCACCGCGCCTCCTTCGTCCCGTCGGCGTTCGACCCAGCGGGCCACGGCGGTCTTCAGCCCCGAGAACGAGAAGTCGTATCGATGCTTGACGAGGTCTTTGGGCAGCGTCAGCCCGCGAGGGAACCGGATCGCGGCCGGGTCCCCGTCGGCGGCGACGCGATCGATCTGCGGGCCGCCGGGATAGGGCAGGCCGAGGAGGCGCGCGACCTTGTCGAAGGCCTCACCGGCGGCGTCGTCGATGGTCTCGCCCAGCAGCTCGACGTCGTCGACGAGATCGCGCACGTGCAGCAGCGACGTGTGCCCGCCCGAGACCAGCAGCGCGATGGTCGGCAGCTCGAGCTCGCTGCCGTCGGCCCGCAGCACGTCGGCGCCGACGTGCCCGACCAGGTGGTTCACCGCGTAGAGCGGCTTGCCGGTGGCGAGCGCGAGGGCCTTTGCCGCGCCCACGCCGACCATCAGCGCGCCGGCGAGACCCGGGCCGCTCGTCACCGCGATCGCGTCGAGCTCGTCGAGCGTGACGCCCGCCTCGGCGAGCGCGGCCTCGAGGGCCGGCTGCATCGCGTCGAGGTGCGCCCGCGCGGCCACCTCGGGCACGACGCCGCCGTAGCGCGCGTGCTCGTCCATCGACGACGAGATGACGTTCGCGAGCAGGGTCGTGCCACGGACGATGCCGACGCCGGTCTCGTCGCAGCTCGTCTCGATGCCGAGCACGAGCGGGCCCGTCGACGAGCCGGCGCCGTCCGACGAGTCGGCGGAGCGGGGAGCCGAGGAGGCACGGGTCGGGTTCACGAGGAGGGTCCTGTCTGTGCGGGCGCGTCGTCGGAGGAGGTCGCCATGGTGAGGCGCATCACGACCGCGTCGACCCCGTCGGGCATGTAGTAGCGCGGGCGCACCGCGATCGGCTCGAACCCGAGCGAGGCGTAGAGGCGCTGAGCACCGGGGTTGTCGGCACGGACCTCGAGGAACACCTCTCGGACCCGGCGGCGCCGCGCCTCGTCGATCATCGCGGTCATCAGGGTGCGGCCCAGCCCGTGCCGCCGGGCCCCGGGCACGACCGCGATCGTCTGGACGTCGGCGTCGGGTGCGCCCGGCAGCGCCAGAAGCCCCGCGTAACCGAAGATGCCGGTGTCGGCGCCGGTCTCATCCCCGGTGTCGGTCCCGGCCTCGGCCACCAGGTACCACCCGTCGGGCGAGGCCAGCTCGTGGGCCATGCCCTCGCGCGACCAGGCGTCGGTGACGAAGACCGACGTCTCGATGGCCATGATCCCGTCGAGGTCGTCGATCGTGGCGCGCCGTGCGCGGAACGTCATCGACCGACCGGCTTCGGGCCCGCCGAGACGGTGACGTCGGGCTCGCGGAGGTAGAGCGGAGCAGGGTCGGCGAACCCGCGGCCGTGCTCGAACATCCGCTCGGCGAGCATCCCGAGGGCCGCCGCCGACACGACGGTGTCGTCGGGATCGGTCCGAGGCGACGCCGAGGAGGCGCCCAGCGCGTCGTCGAGGCCGGCCGGCTTCACGAGCGACGGGCCCTCGACCCGCACCGGCAGCCCCTCGTCGTCGAGCCCGCGATACGCGGTCCACGCGACCTCGCGACGACGGGCGTCGGTCACGACCACGAGGGGCGCGTCGACTCGGCCGCTCGGCACGGCGACCGACCCGCTGCCGCCCTCGCCCGCCGTGAGCCGCGCGAAGGCGATGGCGTCGTGGCTCGCGAGCGCCAGGCAGGGGCGCCCGACGCCGAAGGCGAAGACCCGCGCGGCGACGATGCCGACCCGGAGCCCCGTGTACGGGCCCGGCCCGACCCCGGCGACGACGGCGCTGAGATCCGCGGGGGCGACACCGGCCCCGGCGAGGGCCGACTCGATCAGGCTGCCGACCACCTCGGCGTGCCGTCGGGTGTCGGACTCGGTGCGCTCCGCGAGCACGCCGCGGTCGCGGTCGACGACGGCGACGGTCGTTCCCGCGGAGGTGTCGATGGCCAGGATCACGGGTCAATCGTAGGCGGTCGACTCGAGACGACCCGCGCCTCCTCGGCCGCCCGCCGCTCGTCTAGAGGTCGGCCCAGCGAGGGCCGTACATCGTGATGGTCACGTGGCGCGGCTCGTCGACGGTGGCGTCGGGGTCGGCGTCTGGGTCGAGATCGAGGGGGTCGCTCGCCGCGCCGGGTTCGCGCGCGGCGTCGGCGCCGGCACCCGTCGGTCGCTCGATGACCACCTCGATCCACGACTCGGCGACCCCGTCGAGCAGACCGGCGCCCCACTCGACCACGACGACCGAGCCCTCGAAGTCGAGGTCGAGGTCGTCCAGCTCGGCCGCGCCGCCCAGCCGGTACGCGTCGACGTGCACCAGCGGGATGCCCGTGGCGCTGGGATGCGTGCGCGCCAGCACGAACGTCGGGCTCGCGATCTGCCCGCGCACCTGCAGCCCCTCGCCGACGCCGCGGGTGAAGGTCGTCTTGCCGGCGCCGAGCGGCCCGGTCAGCACGACCAGATCGCCGGCCCGGAGCAGCCGACCGAGACGACGACCCAGCCCCTCCATCGTCTCGGTGTCGGCGACCGGCCCGTCGTAGAGCGGGAGGTCGTTCGCGGTCATCCCCGACGGCCCAGGTAGACGCGTGGCACACGGGCCCCGATGCGGCACGAGACCTCTTCGGGGATCGTGTCGGTCGCGTCGGCCCATTCGCCGATGGTCAGCTCGCCGCCGTCGCCCGGGCCGAAGAGCAGCACCTCGTCGCCGACCTCGATCGGGTCGTCGCCGACGTCGATCAGGAACTGGTCCATCGCGACCCGACCGACGATCGGGTACCGGCGCCCGCGCACGGTCACCTCGACGCCGTGCTGCGCGCGACGGCTCACCCCGTCGGCGTAGCCGATCGGCACGAGGGCGAGGGTCGTGTCGCGGTCGGTGCGGTACGTGTAGTCGTACGACACCCCGGTGCCGGCGGGCACGCGCTTCACCCGCACGACGCAGGCGCTGAGGGTCAGCACGGGGTGGAGACCGCGATCGCTCGCGCTGACGCCCTCGGTGACGGGGATCCCGTAGCCGTTCGACCCCATGCGGACCATGTCGAAGCGCCGCTCGGGGTGCTCCATGCCGGCCGAGCTCGACGACATGTGGCGCTTCTCGAAGGTCGCCCCGAGGGCCTCGGCGTCGGCGAGCGCCTTGCGGAACACGACGGAGGCCGCGTGGTCGTCGGCCTCGCTCGTCTCGGAGACGTGCGAGAAGGCCCCGCGGAGGCGCACCACGCCCTCGTCGCGGAGGGTCACCGCCCGGGTCACCAGCTCGGCCCAGTCGGCGGGCAGGCAGCCCTCGCGATGCAGACCGGTGTCGATGGTCAGGTGGACGAGAGCCTCGCGGCCGGCGTCGCGCGCGGCCTCGGCGAAGCGCTCGAGCTGGTCGAGGGTGGAGACGCCGAGATCGACGCCGTGCTCGACGGCGCCCGCGTAGTCGTCGTCGGGGCCGAGCTGCCAGGCGAAGAACGACGCCTCGAGGGCGATGCCGGCGCGGCGCAGCCGGAGGGCGGGCTCCAGCTCGACCGTGCCGAACCAGCGGATGCCCGCCGCCACGGCCTCGGGCACCATGACGTCGATGCCGTTCGAATAGGCGTCGGCCTTGACGATGGCCAGCACCTCGACGGGCGCGAGACGCTGGACGAGGGACTCGAGGTTGGCCCGGTAGGCGGCGAGGTCGACGGTCGCGCGACGCAGGTAGCCCGTGCTCATACGTACCTCCGGGTCAGGGCGCCCGACAGGCAGGCGACGGTCTCGTAGGTGATCCCCCCGGAGGCGGTGGCCCAGTCGGCCGCGCCCTGGTGCCCGGCCGCGGGGTCGCCGAACAGGACGACGTCGTCGCCGACCTCGACGGGGTCGTCGCCGACGTCGATGACGAGGGCGTTCATGGCGATACGACCACGGACCCGGTAGGTGCGGCTGCCGATCGTCACCGACGCCCGATCGCTCGCGGCCCGATCGACGCCGTCGGAGTAGCCGACCGGCACGACCGCGATCGTCGTGTCGCGCTCGGGCCGGAACACGTAGCCGTACGACACGCCCTCGCCGGCGGGCACGCGCTTGACGGTGGTGACCGGGGCGGACAGGGCGAGGGCGGGGCGGAGCCCCCATTCGGCGGCCGAGCGACCGGCGAAGGGGCTGAGGCCGTAGGCGGCGAGGCCGAAGCGCACGAGCCCGTAGCGGGTGCCCGGGTAGCTGAGACCCGCGGCCGAGGCGGCGAGGTGCAGCAGCCTCGGCTCGACGCCCAGCCCGCCCAGCACCCCCGTGGCGCGGACGAACGCCGCCGCCTGTCGGCCGTCCTCTTCGGGCGAGGCGTTCGAGAGATGACTCATCAGACCCTCGATCGGGAGGCGGTCGGCGAGTTCCGCCGCTCGGCGGAAGAACGCGGGCCACTCTGTCTCGACGGCGCCGTTGCGGCTCAGCCCGGTGTCGACGCAGAGGTGCACGGCGCGGACGCCCGCGGCCGCCGCCGCCTCGAGCTGGGCCAGGTCGGACACCGCGGGCGTCACGTCGTGCGCCGCGGCCGACTCGAACGTCTCGCCCGGCGCGTGCAGCCAGGCGAGGATCGGCGCGGTGATCCCCGCACGGCGCAGCTCGAGGGCCTCCTCGAGGTCGGCGACCCCGAGCCAGTCGACCCCGGCGTCGACGAAGGCCCTCGCCGACTCGACGGCGCCGTGCCCGTAGGCGTTGGCCTTGACGACGACCATGACGGCGTGCGGGGCGACGGCCTCGCGCAGCACCGCCACGTTGTGCCGGAGCGCCGACGTGTCGACGGTGATCTTGACGTCCTGCGTCACGCGCTGACCGCCTCCTCGGGTTCGTCTCGGTTCGGGGTGCCCGGTGCGGGCGAGCGGGCCGGCTCGGCCGGGCCGGCCGGGCCGGCCGGTGCTGCGGTCGTCGTGTCGGCGCCCTCGGCGATCACGTAGGCGACGGCGACGCCCCCGTCGTGGCTGAGCGAGAGGTGCAGCCGCGCGACGCCGCGGGCTTCGGCGAGCGCACGCGCCCCGCCCGTCAGCGTCAGCGACGGCGCGCCCTGCTCGTCGGAGACCACGACGATGTCGTGCCATGACACGCCGGTCGACCCGCCGAGCGCCTTGATCAGAGCCTCCTTCGCCGCGAACCGGGCGGCGAGCGACGGCACCTGGCGGGGTGCGCCGTCTCGGAGCACGGTCTCGTGGTCGCCGAAGAGCCGGCCCCGGAGGGCCGGCGTCCGGGCGAGCGAGCGCTCGAAGCGGGTCAGGTCGACGACGTCGACCCCGATCCCGACGATCATGCGGATGCTCGACGTGTCATCGGAGGCGGGCTCGCATCTACTCGACGGTCACGGACTTCGCGAGGTTGCGCGGCTGGTCGACGTCGAGGCCCTTGGCCGCGGCGAGCTCCATCCCGAAGATGTGCAGCGGCACGACGGCGAGCAGCGACTCGAACAGCGGCGCGGCGAGCGGGATGTGCAGCACCTCGTCGGCGAAGGGCAGAACGGCCGCGTCGCCCTCTTCGGCGATGGCGATGACGCGGGCCCCGCGGGCGCGGATCTCCTGGATGTTCGAGACGACCTTGGGGTGCAGGCTGCGGGGGTCGCGCGGGCTCGGCACGATGACGAACACGATCTGCCCGGGCTCGATCAGCGCGATCGGGCCGTGCTTCAGCTCGCCGGCCGCGAAGCCCTCCGCGTGGATGTACGCCAGCTCTTTCAGCTTGAGGGCGCCCTCGAGAGCGATCGGGTACCCGACGTGTCGACCGAGGAACAGCACCGATCGCGTGTCGGCCATCCAGCCGGCGAGGGTGCGGATGCGCTCCGAGCTCTCGAGCACGCGGGTGATCTTCTCGGGGATGGCCTGCAGGTCGGTGACCTGCTCGGCGATCTGCTCGGCGGTCAGCGTGCCGCGGAGGGTCGCCAGGTGCAGACCGAGGAGGAACAGCGCCGTGCCCTGCGCGACGAAGGCCTTGGTCGACGCGACGGCCACCTCGGGCCCGGCGTGCGTGTAGATCACGGCGTCGGACTCGCGCGGGATGGTCGACCCCTGGGTGTTGCAGATCGACAGCACCTGCGCACCCTGCTCGCGGGCGTACTTGACGGCCATCAGGGTGTCCATCGTCTCGCCCGACTGGCTGATCGACACCACGAGGGTGCGTGCGTCGAGCACCGGGTCGCGGTAGCGGAACTCGTGGGCGAGCTCGACCTCGACGGGGATGCGGGCCCACTGCTCGATGGCGTACTTGCCGAGGATGCCCGCGTAGGCGGCCGTGCCGCACGCGATGACGATGACGCGGTCGACGGTGAGCAGCTGCTCGCGCACGCCGTCGAGGTCGGTGAGGGTGACGGCGCCGTCGACCGCGCGACCCAGCAGCGTGTTGGCGACGGCCTCGGGCTCCTCGCTGATCTCCTTCGCCATGAAGCTCGACCAGCCGCCCTTGTCGGCGGCCGAGGCGTCCCAGTCGACCTCGAACTCGGTGGTCTCGACGGGGCGGCCCTCGAAGTCCACCACCTCGACCGAGTCGGGTCGGATCGAGACGAGCTGGTCCTGGCCGATGGACATGGCACGGCGCGTGTACGCGATGAACGCGGCCACGTCGCTGCCCATGAAGTTCTCGCCGTCGCCGAGACCGACCACGAGCGGGGAGTTTCGACGGGCGCCGACCACGAGACCCGGCTGGTCGGCGTGGACCACCAGCAGCGTGAAGGCGCCGTGCAGGGTGTTGACGACGGTGCGCAGCGCCTCGGCGAGGTCGCCCGACGCGCGGTAGGCGCGGGCGACGAGGTGGGCCGCGACCTCGGAGTCGGTCTCGCTGAGGAACTCGACGCCCTCGGTGAGCAGCTCGGCCTTCAGCTCGGAGAAGTTCTCGATGATGCCGTTGTGGATGAGGGCGAGTCTGCCGTCGTCGGCGAGGTGCGGGTGGGCGTTCTCGTCGGTCGGCCCGCCGTGGGTCGCCCAGCGCGTGTGGCCGATGCCGGTGCGACCGTCGGTGAGGGGCGAGGACTCGAGGTCGTCGACGAGCATCTGCAGCTTGCCGGCCTTCTTGCGGCTGCCGAGCGTGCCGTCGGCGTCGACGACGGCCACCCCGGCGGAGTCGTAGCCCCGGTACTCGAGACGCTTGAGCCCCCCGAGCAGCACCTCGATGCTTCGCTCGCCGCCTACATAACCCACGATTCCGCACATGAGGACGATCCTACGGTGTCGGCCACCGGGTAGCCTCGAACCCATGGCCGACGCGACCCCGACGACGCAGGCGACCGGCCACGCCTCGCCGTTCGTCGAGATCGACCGGGACGCCTGGGCCGAGCTCGCGCCGGCCACGCGCCTCCCTCTCACCGAGACCGAGATCGTGCAGCTGCGGGGCCTCGGCGACCGCCTCGACATGCGCGAGGTCCAAGACGTCTACGTGCCCCTCAGCCGCCTCCTGAACCTCTACGCCGCCGGGGCCCGCAACCTGCACCGGGCGACCAGCGACTTCCTCGGCGAGCGGGCGCAGCGCACGCCGTTCGTCATCGGCGTCGCCGGCTCGGTCGCGGTGGGCAAGTCCACCGTCGCGCGCCTCCTGCGTGAGCTCCTGTCACGGTGGGACGACACGCCGCGCGTCGAGCTGGTCACCACCGACGGGTTCCTCTACCCGAACGCCGAGCTCGAGCGCCGCGGCATCATGCACCGCAAGGGTTTCCCCGAGTCGTACGACCGCCGCCACCTGCTGCGCTTCGTCTCGCAGGTCAAGAGCGGCGCCGAAGAGGTGCGGGCGCCGTTCTACTCGCACACCAGCTACGACATCATGCCGAGCGCCGAGGTGGTCGTGCGCCGGCCCGACATCCTGATCGTCGAGGGGCTGAACGTGCTGCAGCCCCCGCTCGGCGGCCGGCTCGCCCTCAGCGACCTCTTCGACTTCACCGTCTACGTCGACGCCCGCACCGGCGACATCGAGAACTGGTTCGTCGAGCGGTTCCTGGCGCTGCAGAAGAGCGCCTTCACCCAGGAGCGCTCGTACTTCCACCGCTTCGCCGACATGGACGAACACGAGGCCCGCAGCTTCGCGTCGGGCATCTGGCGCGGGGTGAACGAACCGAACCTGCTCGAGAACGTGCTGCCGACCCGGTCGCGGGCGACGCTCGTGCTGCGGAAGGCGTCCGACCACAAGGTCAGCTCGGTGCTGCTCCGCAAGATCTGACCCGGGCCGCCCGCCCGGCCCCCTGCCCCCAGCCCCCGGCCCTCAGCTCCATGAGTCACGACACGCCGCGCGCCCGCGACCCCCGCGGCGCGTCCTGACTCATCGCGGCGCCACGGAGTGAGCGCAGGAGGCGCGGGTCGGTTCACACGGGCAGCAACGACCACACGACGCCGAGTGCGACGAGGGCCGCCGCCGCGAGGACGGCGACGGCGTTCAGTCGCCGGTGCTCGACCATGATCGCGATGTACTCGCGGAGGAACGCGCTCGGCACGTAGTAGGCGGCGGTCGGCGACCCGACGACCTGGGCGTCGCTGCCGATGGAGCGAGCCAGCAGCGCCGCACGCAGCACGTGGTAGTCGTTCGTCACGACGAGAGTGGCGCCGTCGCGGCCGTCCGCACGCTGCACCTCGCGCGAGAGGAGCAGGTTCTCGCGGGTGCTCGTCGACGCCGTCTCGGGGCGGACGTCGGCCGCGTCGACCCCCTGCCCGAGCAGGTACTCGGCCATGGCGTCGCCCTCGGCGCGGGGCTCGTCGGCCCCCTGCCCGCCCGAGGGGATGAGCACTGGGCGGGACCCGTCTGCGGCGACACCGCGGTAGACGGCCAGCGCCTTGTCGAGTCTGCTGCGGAGGAGGGGCGGCACCTCGCCTCGGATCAGGCCCGAGCCGAGCACCACGATCGCCTGGGGCGTCTTCGTGTGCCGGTAGCGGCTGTAGACGAGCGAGTAGAGACCGAAGGCGGCGAAGGTCGCGGCCGCGTAGAAGCAGCCGAACGCGACGAGCAGACCGATCGCGACGAGCAGCACGTCGACGACCGAGGGCAGGTCGAACTGACTCGGCAGCGTCACGAGGGCCACCGCGACGAGGGGCAGCACGAGGATGGCCACGCCGGCGACGAGCGACAGCAGATTGCCGAGGCTGCGACCCTCCGATCGGAGCATCGTCACGCCGTTGCCGATCAGGGCGACGGCGAGCACGCCGACGAGCACGACGGCGAGCAGGGCCCCCAGCGTGACGAGCGACTGCTGCGCCGGCCCCGACCCGTCCAGCTCGACGAGCCCGGCGAGGAGCAGGCAGCCGAGGGCCGCCACGAGGAACACGCCGTTCCGCAGGCGACGGGCGTCGCGTCGGCGGCTGACGACGTAGAGCACCGCGAAGACGAATGCCGGCACGAGGAGGATCATCTGCTCATGATGCCGGACTCTCCGAGCGGACCCGGCACCGCGCCTCCTGAGGAGGCGCCGGCAGGCAGGCGGGGCCGCGCCGGGTCAGAGGGCCAGGCGCTCGCGCACGACGTCGGCCAGCGCGTGGGCGACGCGGTCGGCGGTGGACTGGTCCGCCGCCTCGACCATCACCCGGATGACGGGCTCGGTGCCCGACGGACGCAGCAGCACCCGACCGGTGTCGCCGAGCTCGTCCGAGAACGCCGCGACGGCCTCGGCCACCCCGGCGTCGGCGGCGAGGCGAGTGCGGTCGACGCCCGAGACGTTGATCAGGATCTGCGGGAAGACGGTCATGACGGTGGCGAGCTCGGCGAGGCTCTTGCCGGTCGCGGCCATACGCGCCACCAGCGACAGGCCGGTGAGGATGCCGTCGCCCGTCGTCGCGTGGTCGCCGAAGACGATGTGACCGGACTGCTCGCCGCCGAGGTTGAAGCCGTGCTCGGCCATGTCCTCGAGCACGTAACGGTCGCCCACGCGGGTCTGACGCACGGTGATGCCGTGCTCGGCCATGGCCCGGGTGAGGCCGAGGTTGCTCATGACGGTCGCGACGAGGGTGTCGGACGCGAGCGCACCGCGCTCCTTCTGAGCCACGGCGATGATCGCCATGATCTGGTCGCCGTCGACCACGGCGCCGGTCGCGTCGACCGCGAGGCACCGGTCGGCGTCGCCGTCATGGGCGATGCCGACGTCGGCGCCGTGCTCGAGCACGGCCCGGGCGAGGTTGTCGAGGTGCGTCGACCCCACGCCGTCGTTGATGTTGAGGCCGTCGGGGTCGGCGCCGATGAGCGTCACCTTCGCGCCGGCGTCGGTGAACACCTCGGGCGAGACCGCCGACGCGGCACCGTGAGCGCAGTCGAGTACGACGTGGATGCCGTCGAGACGGTTCGGCAGAGCGCCGAGGAGGTGGAGGACATAGCGGTCTTCAGCATCGGCGAACCGGCGGATGCGACCGACATCGCGGCCGATGGGCATCAGCTGGGGATCGTCCATCGCGGCCTGGATGCGATCTTCGACCTCGTCGGGCAGCTTCGTGCCGCCGAAGGCGAAGAACTTGATGCCGTTGTCGGGGGCCGGGTTGTGCGAGGCGCTGATCATGACGCCGAAGTCGGCGCCGATGTCGTCCACGAGGAACGCCGCCGCTGGGGTCGGGATGACCCCGGCGTCGAGCACGTCGACACCGGAGCTGGCCAGACCCGCCGACACGGCGGCGGTCAGGAACTCCCCCGAGATGCGGGGGTCGCGTGCGACGACGGCGACGGGTCGCAGCCCTTCGGCACGACGGGCATCGGCGTGATGCCCCTTCGTGAGCACCACCGCGCTCGCCTGGGCGAGGCCCAGGGCGAGCACGGCGGTCAGCTCACGGTTGGCGAGGCCCCGCACACCGTCGGTACCGAAGAGACGCGACATAGCGAGACCTGCTTTCGGGTGCGCTCTTAGCGCTTCGAGAACTGCGAGGCCTTGCGGGCCTTCTTGAGACCCGCCTTCTTGCGCTCGATGACGCGGGCGTCACGAGTCAGGAAGCCGGCCTTCTTCAGCGTCGCGCGGTTGTTCTCGCGGTCGATCTCGTTGAGCGAACGGGCGATGGCGAGACGCAGCGCGCCGGCCTGACCCGAGGGGCCGCCACCGGTCACCTTGACGGTGACGTCGTAGGCGCCGAGCAGATCGAGGACCTTGAACGGGTCGTTGATCAGCTGCTGGTGCAGCTTGTTCGGGAAGTACTCTTCGAGCGTGCGGCCGTTCACCACGAAGGTGCCCGAACCCGGGACGAGGCGAGCGCGGGCGATCGCCTCCTTGCGGCGGCCGACGGCCGAACCGGAGACGTTCAGGACGGCGCGGGGCGTCGCCTCGGCCTCGGTGGACGTGCTCTCGGTGGTGAAGCTCTGGGGAGCCTGGTCGATGGAATCTGCGATCTGAGCCACTGTGTGGGAGTCCTTAAGTCTGAAGGCGGACGCTACTGAGCGACCTGGTCGAGGGTGTAAACCGTGGGCTGCTGAGCAGCGTGGGGGTGCTCGGCACCCGCGTACACCTTCAGCTTCTTGATCTGGGCGCGGCCCAGCGAGTTCTTCGGCAGCATGCCGCGGATGGCCTTCTCGACCGCACGCGTGGGGTGCTTCTCCACCATCTCGGAGTACGTGGTGGCCGTGAGGCCGCCCGGGTAGCCCGAGTGACGGTAGTAGAGCTTCTCGGCCAGCTTGGAGCCGGTGAGGGCCACCTTGTCGGCGTTGATGACGATGACGAAGTCGCCCATGTCCATGTGGGGGGCGAAGGTCGGCTTGTGCTTGCCGCGCAGCAGTGCTGCCACGTGGCTGGCCAGACGGCCGAGCACGACGTCGTTGGCGTCGATGATCAGCCAGTTCGGCTGAACGTCAGCCGGCTTGGGGGAGAAAGTGCGCGTCACAGTAGTGCTGCTTTCTTGTCGAGGTGAGAGGTTCGTGAATCCCGCTCCGGCGCCGTTCTCGAGGCAGATGCGACGAGAACGAATCAGGTGGAGGGCTCAACTTCGGGCGAAGGCGCGCAGTTGCGCAGACACCAAGGGGCAACGATACCCGACACCCCCAGGGGCGTCAAACGTCACTCGTCGACCTGAGCGGCCGACCGCTTCACCTGCGTCAGCTCGGTGCGCGCCGCGACCTCGTCGTCGGGCGGGTACCCGACCTCGACCATCGTGAGGCCGTGCGCGGGCACGACTCTGAACTCGCCGTTCCGCTCGGCCTCGCGGCGGATCCCCACGGCCCGGTGCTGGGGCAGCACCCCCTCGCCCACCGCGACGCAGGCACCGACGAGATTCCGCACGAGGTTGTGGCAGAAGGCGTCCGCCTGCACCGTCGCGACGAGCACGCCGTCGGCCTCGCGCCTCCATCGGAACTCCTGCAGTTCGCGGATGCTCGTCGCGTACTCGCGGTACCGGCAGTACGCGGCCCAGTCGTGCAGACCCAGCAGCCCGGCGGCCGTGGCGTTCATCAGGTCGAGGTCGAGCCGCTGGTCGTACCAGAGCGTGTGACCGCGCCGCGCGGGGTCGCGCTCGGCACCGCGATCGGCGATGCGGTACTCGTACCGTCGCCAGAGCGCCCCGAAGCGGGCATGGAACCCGGGAGGCGCGAGCCGGCCTCCCGAGACGACGATCTCGTCGGACGCGCCGGCCAGCCCGTTGAGCCGCCGGGCGAGCACCGTCGGGGCGTCGAGCGGGGTCCTGTCGACCATGCCCCGGTGAGGGCGCTGCAGCTGCGCGATCTGGGCGTCGGTGAGATCCAGGTGAACCACCTGACCACGGGCATGCACCCCCGCGTCGGTCCGCCCCGCCACCGTCACGGTGGGGACGTCGCCGAGCCGGCGGAAGAGGGTGACCAGGGCCTGCTCGATCTCGCCCTGCACGGTGCGACGGCCGGGCTGCTCGCTCCACCCCGAGAAGTTCGTGCCGTCGTATGCGACGTTCAGCCGGATGCGCGTCAGGTTCGGCCGGTCGAGGGCCGCGTCGTCCGGGGTCGGCTCGTCGGTCGTCGTCACCCTGGGATTCTACGAGAGACGACGACAGGGCCCCGCGTCCACGACGCGGGGCCCAGCCGTCTCATCGGCGGGTCGGGGTCATCCGACCCGGCGGGTCACCGCCAGCGCCAGCCGAACAGCTGCTTGAACCAGTCGATGACCGCGGTGACGATGGCCGTGACGATCTGGCCCAGGGTGGGTGCGCCTCCCCCGTGACCGGGCTCATCGGGCTGACCCGGGTCGCCCGGCTGCTCGGGCTCGCCCGGGTCGACGTCGCCGACGAGCTCGAGTCCGACGACGACCGGGTCGTGGTCGCTCGACCGGTACGGGCCGTCCGCGTAGAGCGGGGCCGCGTTGTAGTCGTACCGGCTGTACTCGAGCCCGACGGACTCGCCCGCGTTGATGTTCCAGATGTCGACGCCCGTGACGGCCTCGGCCGCGGCCGGGCTGGCGAGCACGTGGTCGAGCGATCCGCTCAGGCCGCCGAACACGTAGCTGTACTCGTCGGTCTCGGTCGAGCCCAGGTCGGTGTAGCCGGCGTCGCGCAGCACCTCGATCGGGTCCTCCTGCGAGTAGGCGTTGAAGTCGCCGACCAGGAACGCCTTGTCGGTCCCGGCGTCGGACTGGACCCGCGTCGAGAAGTCGGCCAGCGCCTCCGCCTGGTTGACGCGCGAGGCGTTCGAGGCGCCCTGCCCGTCACCGAGGTCGGCGTCGACCCCCGACCCGCTGCCCTTCGACTTGAAGTGGTTCGCGATGACGACGAAGTCGGCGTCTGCGGGGGCGCCGACGGGCGCGAAGGTCTGCGCCAGCGGCTGACGGGCGTTGCTGAACGCCGGGGCGTCCGTCAGGATGCGCGACTCGCCGACGGTCTCCGCGGTGGCCTTCTTGTAGATGAAGGCCAGGCGGATGACGTCCTCGTTGGCGGGGACGGTCGCGGGGGACGGCACGAACGCCCACTCGTCGGCACCCAGGTCGGCGTTCAGCGCGTCGACCAGGGTCGAGAGCGCCGCGTCGCGGTCCTGTCCGAAGCGGGCCGAGTTCTCGATCTCCTCGAGCGACACGACGTCGGCGTCGAGGCCGTTGATGGCGGCCACGATCTTCGCCTGCTGACGCTCGAAGCTCGCCTGGTTCGCGGCGCCTCGCGCGTCGCAGCCGCCCTGGACGGTCACCGGGTTTCCGAAGCGGTCGGTGTAGTACGTGCAGCCGCTCAGCTGGTCGCCCGTCGTGGGGAAGTAGTTCAGCACGTTGAAGCCGGCGAGTCGCAGGTCTCCCCCGACGTCGCGGGGCGCCTCCTCACGGATGTCCTCGAACGAGACGGGCAGGTCGGCCGTCTCGGTGTCGCCGGTGATCCGCTCGGTGGGCTGCAGCTTCCAGGTGGAGTTGCGGAAGTCGAGCACGAGGGGCTCGTCGAAGGTCACGGCCGCGCCCACGGTGACGGGGGCCTCGGTCGAGAGGTACGGCACGGGGATCCCCTGGTTCGAGGCCGTGAAGAAGTTCACCGACGAGCCGTCGTCGAGCACGAGCTTCCGGGCGGCGTTGTCGGCGACCGTCGCCGTGTACTCGGCACTGCCCGGGCGAGCGACCTCGGTCGGCTGGATGAGCGGCTTCGTGCCGGAGGCCAGCACGACCTCCCCGTACTGGTTCGTCGTGTAGACGTCGCTGACGGTGAAGTCGCCCTGCGGCGCGATGAGCATGCTCTCGAGCGCCTCGCGCTCGGCGTCGGTCTCGGGGAACCCGACCGTCGCGGGCACCGGCGCCGTCACGGACGCGGCGTCGAGCACGGCGAGGTCTGCGGCGGCGGCGACGGTCAGCTGGGTGAGACCGAAGTACTCGCTCGCCGTGCCGGTGGTCTCGACGTAGTCGCCGATGGACACCGAGGAGGCGGTGGCCGAGGAGTAGACGAAGACCGCGTCCGACGCGACGTGCGTCGCGGAGTCGAGCGCGCCTCCGGTGCCCGGAGTCTGGATGACGTAGCCGTTCAGACCGCCGGTCGGGTACGCCGCGGTCACGACGCCGCGGGTGGTCACGCGCTGCCCGGCGAACGGACTCGTATCGGTCGTCCCCTGCAGCTCGGCGATCGTGACGTCGACCCCGGGAGTCGGCTCGGTCGGCAGCTCGGGCTCGTCGGGGTCGGTCGGCACGTCGCCGCCGCCGGCCGAGTTCCGAGGCGTGACGTCGGCGGTGACGCTGAAGTCGGCGGCGTTCACGTCGGTGTCGACGTGGTCGGTGCGCGTCAGCGAGTTGGGCACGGCGTTGCCGCCGGAGGTCGCCGCGACCGTGGTCTCGTAGGTGTTCGAGGTGCCGTAGCCGAGCAGGTCGACGACTCCGTCGACACCCACCGAGGAGGCGCCGGTCGGCAGGGTCACGGCCGTCGCCTGGTCCGACAGCACGATGGTGCCTGTCGAGCCGCTCGGGTTCAGACCCAGCGTGGCGTCGGGCGCCGGCAGGGCCTCACCCGTGGTGCCGTTGCTGCCGAGCTGGACGAGGAAGCTGCCGCCTGCGGGGACGGTGCCGGCGAGGGCGCCGACACCCGAGACCGCGCTGGCCGTGGCCGCACGGTACTGCAGTGACCAGCCCGCCAGCGACACCGCGCTGGTCGTGGGGTTGTAGAGCTCCACGAACTTGTTCGTGAAGGGTGCGTTGGCGCTGCCGCCCTTCAGGTAGGCCTCGTCGATGACCAGGCCGCCGGCCACGGCGGTGGCGGTCGACGTCGCGGGCGCAGCGGTCGCCGCGGTGAAGGGGACGAGGGGTGTGACGAGGAGAGCGAACCCGGTCGCGACGGCGATGTGCTTCCGGGTCAGAGGGCGGGGGCGAACGGACATGTGATCCTTCGTCGGAGAGGCAGGGATGAATCGACCCTACGTTTCTTGGCTCCTTCACAGGTTTCTGTCACATGTCGCCGAGATGAACACCCCCCGAGAGGGGTACGCCGCAGCCCCCCATGCGGTGGACCGGAGACGCCGAAGGGCCCCGCAGCACGGATGCTGCGGGGCCCTTCGAAGCGGAACGGGACTACTTCGTGTCGTCCGACTTCGCGGCGTCGTCCGACTTCTCGGCGGCGTCGGTCTCGACCTCGTCGGCGGCAGCCGTCTCGGTCTCGGTCTCGACGGGTGCCGACTCCTCGACGGTCTCGGTCTCCTCGACCGGGGCCTCTTCGGCGGGCGCGGCGGCCGCGGGGGCCGACGTGCTGCTCGACGACTTCACCTTGGGGGTGACGGGCTCGAGCACGAGCTCGATCGACACCATCGAGGCGTTGTCGCCCTTGCGGAAGCCGAGCTTCGTGATGCGGGTGTAGCCGCCCTCACGGTTCTCGACGAGCGGCGCGATCTCGGTGAAGAGCATGTGCGCGGCGTCCTTGTTGTTGCGCAGCGTCTGCATCGCACGACGACGCGACGCGAGGTCGCCCCGCTTCGCGAAGGTGACGAGGCGCTCGGCGACGGGGCGGAGGCGCTTGGCCTTCGTCTCGGTCGTCTTGATGCTCTTGTGCTCGAAGAGCGACGCGGCGAGGTTCGCGAGCATCAGACGCTCGTGAGCCGGGCCGCCTCCGAGGCGGGGACCCTTGGTGGGCTTGGGCATGATCGTTGTTTCCTAGCTGTCGAAGATGATCAGGGCGTCGGGAGACGAGACCTAGTTGGTCTCTTCCTCGTCGTAGCCGCTGTAGAAGTGGGCTCCGTCGAACCCGGGGACCGTGTCCTTGAGCGAGAGGCCGAGCTCCACGAGCTTGTCCTTCACCTCGTCGACCGACTTCTGACCGAAGTTGCGGATGTTCATGAGCTGCGTCTCCGAGAGGGCGACGAGCTCGGACACCGTGTTGATGCCCTCGCGCTTCAGGCAGTTGTAGCTGCGGACCGAGAGATCGAGGTCTTCGATCGGAGTCTGCAGCTCGCTCGAGAGGACGGCGTCGACCGGCGCGGGGCCGATCTCGATGCCCTCGGCAGCGGTGTTGAGCTCGCGGGCCAGGCCGAAGAGCTCGGTCAGCGTGCGACCGGCCGACGCGATGGCGTCGCGCGGCGAGATCGCCGGCTTCGTCTCGACGTCGACGACCAGGCGGTCGAAGTCGGTGCGCTCACCGGCACGAGTCGCCTCGACGCGGTAGGTCACCTTGAGGACGGGCGAGTAGATCGAGTCGATGGGGATCTGACCCGCTTCGCTGAACTCGCTGCGGTTCTGGACGGCGGAGACGTAGCCGCGGCCACGCTCGATGGTCAGCTCGAGTTCGAACTTGGCCTTGTCGTTCAGGGTCGCGATGACCAGCTCGGGGTTGTGGATCTCGACACCGGCGGGAGCCGAGATGTCGGCGGCCGTGACCTGACCGGCACCCTGCTTGCGCAGGTACGCCGTGATGGGCTCGTCGTGCTCGCTCGAGACGACGAGCTGCTTGATGTTGAGGATGACCTCGGTGACGTCTTCTTTCACACCGGGGACGGTGGTGAACTCGTGCAGCACACCGTCGATGCGGATGCTGGTGACAGCGGCTCCGGGGATCGACGACAGAAGAGTGCGGCGCAGCGAGTTGCCGAGGGTGTAGCCGAAACCGGGCTCGAGGGGTTCGATCACGAAGCGTGAACGGAACTCCGAGATGTTCTCCTCGGTGAGGGTGGGGCGCTGTGCAATGAGCACTGTGGATTCCTTTCGGCGAAGAGTCCGCTATATGACTCTTGGCGGTACGACAGGTGGCGGGCCGGTCGGGTCTGTTGAGTTGTGATGCCCCTGCCGGTGGTGCAGGAGGCGGTGCGAACGCGGTGTAGCCCGCCGCGCCTCCTCGACCCTGATACCGGGTGAGGGAGGCGCGACGGGCGGTAACTCAGTTAGACGCGACGACGCTTCGGCGGGCGGCAGCCGTTGTGCGCCTGCGGGGTGACGTCGTTGATCGAACCCACCTCGAGGCCTGCGGCCTGGAGCGAGCGGATCGCCGTCTCGCGACCGGAACCCGGACCCTTGACGAACACGTCGACCTTCTTGACGCCGTGCTCCTGCGCCTGTCGTGCAGCCGACTCGGCCGCGAGCTGCGCGGCGAAGGGCGTCGACTTGCGCGAACCCTTGAAGCCGACGGCGCCGGACGAAGCCCAGCTCAGCACGGCACCCGAGGGGTCGGTGATCGAAACGATGGTGTTGTTGAACGTGCTCTTGATGTGGGCCTGACCCACAGCGACGTTCTTCTTCTCTTTGCGGCGGGGCTTACGCGCGGCCGACTTCGGTGCTGCCAATTTTTTCTCCTACAACCTAAGGGCGAGTACGGCGGGAGCCGGGGCCTATCGAGCCTTCTTCTTGCCGGCGACGGTGCGCTTCGGGCCCTTGCGGGTACGAGCGTTCGTCTTGGTGCGCTGTCCACGGACAGGCAGACCGCGGCGGTGGCGGATGCCTTCGTAGCTGCCGATCTCGACCTTGCGGCGGATGTCGGCGGCGACCTCGCGACGGAGGTCACCCTCTACCTTGAAGTTGCCCTCGATGTGGTCGCGGAGAAGGACGAGCTGGTCGTCCGTCAGGTCCTTGACGCGGATGTTGCCGTCGATCTCGGTGTCAGCGAGAGTCTGGAGCGCACGGGTGCGGCCGACTCCGTAGATGTAGGTCAGTGCGACTTCCACGCGCTTGTCGCGCGGGATGTCAACGCCTGCTAGACGTGCCATGGTGGCTTCTCCTCAGAGAGTGGTGGAGGTCTGTCACAGCACCGGTGCCCGGGCCTCCGCCCCGGGGTGTCCCCGCGACCGCCGGAGCGTTCGTGGTTCTGGTGCTGCTTTGTCGATGTTGCTGTGGGCCGGCTCACCGGCCCGGCATCTTCAGACCGCGCGGACGCGGCCTGAGAGCTAGCCCTGACGCTGCTTGTGGCGCGGGTTGCTCTTGCAGATGACCATGACGTTGCCCTTGCGGCGGATCACCTTGCAGTGCTCGCAGATGGGCTTGACGCTGGGGTTGACCTTCATTGCTGATTCCTTGATCTCGCTGGCTTCGTGCCCCGCGGGTGCGCGGGGCCGTTCCTTTCCAGCACGCCCTACTTGTAGCGGTAGACGATCCGGCCGCGGGTCAAGTCGTAGGGCGAGAGTTCGACGATCACGCGGTCTTCGGGGAGGATGCGGATGTAGTGCTGACGCATCTTGCCGGAGATGTGGGCGAGAACTCGGTGGCCGTTCGTCAACTCAACGCGGAACATCGCGTTGGGAAGAGCCTCGATCACTGCGCCTTCGATTTCGATGACACCGTCTTTTTTGGCCATAGCCTCACTGTCGCTCAGGTTCGGGGGTGTTGGTCGTGCGGGGATGCGGTGCCCTCTGTCAGATGAAGCCGACACAAGACACCAAGGGTCGATCTTATGTGATGCCGCTATAGTTCAGCAACCTGCGTTGTCGATGCGACACGCCGGATCGTCGAGACATGCCGAGACAGGGAGCCCGAATGCCCGGACGAACCACTCCGACGAGCCCCCGCGGCATCGCCCGTCACGGGCGGCTGCGACGTCGAGGTCCGGTCCGCCCTCTGCTCACCCTCGTGGCGGGTGGGCTCGCCGTCGTGCTCGTCAGCGGCGCATCGGTGGCGGCCATCGCCGTCCGTTCGGCCACCTCCGAGGTGTCGACGGTCGTGCTGGGTAACGAGGACACCGTCCAGGACGTCCGGATCTCCGAGATCACCGGCGGGGCGAACATCCTCCTCGTCGGCACGGACGTCCGAGCCGCCGACAGTCAGATCGACGCCGGCACGACGGACGGCGCTCGCAACGACGTGACGATCCTCGTGCACCTCTCGGAGGACCACTCCCAGATGAGCGCCGTGAGCTTCCCCCGCGACATGATCGTCTCCGTCCCCGACTGCACGGGACCCGACGGCACGTACTACCCGGCCGAGAGCCGCGTCCAGTTCAACACCACCCTCGATCGCGGTGGGCTCTCCTGCACGGTGTCCACGGTCGAGTCCATCACCGGGCTCGCGATCCCCTACGCCTCGGCGATCACCTTCGACGGCGTCATCGAGATGTCCAACGCCCTGGGCGGGGTCGACGTCTGCGTCGCCCAGCAGATCACGGACACGGACAGCGGCCTGGACCTCTCCCCCGGGACGCACTCCCTGCAGGGCGTCGACGCTCTGGCGTTCCTGCGCACCCGTCACGGCGTCGGCGACGGGAGCGACCTGGCGAGGATCAGCTCCCAGCAGGTCTTCCTGTCGGCCATGATGCGGCAGATCCTCTCCGTCGGCACGCTCTCCAACCCGGCGACGCTCTACAAGCTCGCCTCCGCGGCGCTCAGCAACATGGAGCTCTCGTCGACGCTGAACTCCCCCGACACGCTCGTGCAGCTGGCCTACGCCGCACGGGATCTCTCGCCGGCCGAGATCGTCTTCGTCCAGTACCCCGTCGTCGACGACCCCTACGACTCGAACCGGGTCGTGGCGTCCGAAGCAGATGCGGCGACGTTGAACGCGGCGCTGGCGGCCGACACGAAGTTCACGGTCGGCGACGAGAGTAACGGTCGCGCATCCGTCGCTCAGGATCCCAGCGCGGCGCCTTCCGCGCCCGCCAGCCCGTCGACTCCTGCGGCCGACGCGGAGGCCGCGCCCACGGCACCTGCCACCGAGGCGCCCGTCTCGACGCTGCCCTCGACCATCTCCGGGCAGACCGCAGCGGAAGAGACCTGCAGCGTCGGCAACGGCTGATCCCACCGGGCGGAGTGCTGGCTCCACCACGTCGGACGCCGCGCTCGAGTCGCCTCAGGCGATCGGGACCGGCCTGATGCCCAGCGGGGCGAGACCGGCTGCGCCGCCGTCGGCGGCGGTCAGCACCCAGATGCCGTCATCGTGGACGGCGATCGAGTGCTCCCAGTGCGCCGCGTCGGACGCATCGACGGTCGAGACCGTCCACTCGTCGGAACCCGTGACGGTGTCGATCGTGCCGGAGGTGATCATGGGCTCGATGGCCACGACGAGGCCGGGCTTGACCGAGGGGCTGCGCCCCGAGACCCGGTAGTTGAAGACGGGCGGGTCTTCGTGCATGGAGCGGCCGATGCCATGACCCGTGTAGTCCTCGATGATGCCGAACCGGCCCTGGCTCTCGACGTGGTCTTCGATGGCGCCACCGACCTCGTCCAGCCTGCGCGCCGTCGCGAGTGCCGCGATGCCGTGCCACAGAGCCTGCTCGGTGACGTCGTTGAGCCGTCGGCGCGAGGCGACGACGTCGGGACGCGAGGGATCGTCGATGACGAAGGTGCGGGCACTGTCGCCGTTCCAGCCGTCGACCTCGGCGCCGCTGTCGATGGAGACCATGTCACCCGCGCGGAGCACACGATCACCCGGCATGCCGTGGACGACCTCGTCGTTGACCGACGCGCAGATGGTGTGGCGGTATCCGGGCACCAGCATGAAGTTGGGCACGCCGCCCCCGGCTCGGATGACGGCCTCGGCTATGGCGTCGAGCTCTCGGGTCGTGACACCCGGTCGGATGGCCGCGGCTACCGCGTCGAGCGATTCGGCCGTCAGGAGACCGGGACGGACCATGGAGCGCATCTCGTCCCGGCTCTTGTAGATGCCGGGTCTCCGCAGACCCACGCGGGTCAGGAGGCCGCAGCGGTGGAGCGGAAGCCGCGCTCGGTCAGCGCCGAGTCGATGCGTGCCGCCACCTCGGCGATGCTGCCCAGACCGTCGACCTCGACGAGCAGACCGCGTTCGCGGTACGTCTCGACCAGCGGCGCCGTCTCACGCAGGTACACGTCTTGACGGTGACGGATCGCCTCTTCGGTGTCGTCTTCACGACCCTGCTCGAGTGCGCGCTTGCGGAGACGCTCGACGATCTCGTCGCGATCGGCGACGAGCTGCACGACGCCGGTGAGCGACTCGCCCCGCTCGGCGAGATGGGCATCGAGGAAGTCGACCTGAGCCATCGTGCGCGGGTAGCCGTCGAGCAGGAACCCCTCTGCGGCGTCGCTCTGCTCGAGTCGATCCGAGATGAGCTCGTTGGTCAGGCTGTCGGGGACGTAGTCACCGGCCGCCAGGATGGCCTTGACCTTGAGCCCCAGCTCGGTCTCGTTCTTGACGTTGGCACGGAAGATGTCACCAGTCGACACGGCGGGGATGCCGTACGCCTCGGCGATGGCCGACGCCTGAGTGCCCTTGCCGGCCCCGGGGGGACCCACGATGAGGAGGCGCGGGCTGATGTGTCCTTCGACACCGATGCTCATCGGAGGAGCCCTTCGTAGTGACGCTGCTGGAGTTGCGAGTCGATCTGCTTCACCGTCTCGAGACCGACACCCACGATGATCAGGATGCTCGCGCCTCCGAAGGGGAAGTTCTGGTTCGCGCCCACGGTCGCCAGCGCGATCAGCGGGATGAGGGCGATGATGCCGAGGTAGAGGGCACCGGGGAGCGTGACCCGCGTCAGCACGTAGTCGAGGTACTCGGCGGTGGGGCGACCGGCGCGGATGCCCGGGATGAACCCGCCGTACTTCTTCATGTTGTCGGCGACCTCTTCGGGGTTGAAGGTGATCGCGACGTAGAAGTACGTGAACCCGACGATGAGCGCGAAGTACACGAGCATGTAGAGGGGATTGTCGCCGGACGTCAAGTTGGCCTGGACCCAGCTGACCCATGCGGGCGGAGCCGTGCCGTCGGCGGGCTGGTTGAACTGCGCGACGAGGGCGGGCAGGTAGAGGAGCGACGAGGCGAAGATGACGGGCACGACACCGGCCATGTTCACCTTGATCGGGATGTAGGTGTTGTTGCCGCCGTACGTCCGTCTACCGACCATCCGCTTCGCGTACTGGACCGGGATGCGACGCTGGGACTGTTCGACGAAGACGACGGCGGCCATGATGACGAGGCCGACCGCGATGACCATGAGGAAGATCTCGAAGCCGCGGGCCTGGGCGATGCTCCAGAGAGCCGTGGGGAACCGGGCGGCGATCGACGTGAAGATGAGGAGCGACATGCCGTTGCCGATGCCGCGTTCGGTGATGAGCTCGCCCATCCACATGATGAGGCCGGTACCGGCGGTCATGGTGATCACCATGAGCATGACGGCGTACCAGGCGTCGTTCGTGATGAGCTGGCTGCATTCGGCTGCGCCGGATCCGCTGAACAGGGCGCCGGAACGGGCCACGGTGATCAGGGTCGTCGACTGCAGGATGCCGAGGGCGATCGTGAGGTAACGGGTGTACTGGGTCAGCTTCGCCTGGCCCGACTGGCCCTCTTTGTAGAGGGTGTCGAAGTGCGGGATGACGACCCGGAGCAGCTGCACGATGATCGACGACGTGATGTACGGCATGATGCCGAGCGCGAAGACCGAGAGCTGGAGGAGGGCGCCACCGCTGAAGAGGTTGACGAGCTCGTAGAGACCCGATGTGCCGGTGTTGCCGGCGAGACAGAGCTGCACGTTCTGGTAGTCGACGAACGGTGCGGGGATGAACGAACCCAACCGGAAGAGCGCGATGATGCCGAGCGTGAACCCGATCTTGCGACGCAGGTCGGGGGTGCGCATGATTCGCGCGACAGCTCTGAACACGTGGTGCCTCCCGGTACGAGGATAGACGACTGATGGGGGTGGCCCTCTCGGGCCACCCCCTCAGGTGATTACTTGGTGACGGACCCGCCGGCGGCGACGATCTTGTCTTCGGCGGAGCCGGAGACCTTGTCGACCGCGACGGTCAGCTTGACGCTGAGGTCGCCCTGTCCGAGGACCTTGACCTTCTCGTTCTTGCGGACTGCACCCTTGGCGACGAGGTCGCTCACGGTGACGTCGCCACCCTGGGGGTAGAGCTCGCCGAGCTTCTCGAGGTTCACGACCTGGTACTCGACGCGGAACGGGTTCTTGAACCCGCGCAGCTTCGGAGTACGCATGTGGAGCGGCATCTGCCCACCCTCGAAGCCGACCTTGACCTGGTACCGGGCCTTCTGGCCCTTGGTTCCACGCCCAGCGGTCTTACCCTTCGAACCCTCACCGCGTCCCACGCGGGTCTTCGCCTTCTTGGCACCGGGAGCCGGACGAAGGTGGTGCACCTTGAGCACCTGGGGACGGGCGACGTCGTCGGACGACTTCGCGGCGGGAGCGGCCTTGGTGGTCGAACCCGTCGAAGCGGCGGCCTTGTCGGCAGCCGGCTTCTTGGCGGCTGCCTTGGGAGCAGCCTTCGTGGTCGTCGCCTTGGTGGCGGCGGCCTTCTTCGGAGCGGCCTTCTCAGCCGTCTCCTTCTTCTCGTCAGCCATTAGTCAATCTCCTCGACCTTCACGAGGTGGGCGACCGTGTTGACGTAGCCGCGGTTCTGCTTGTTGTCTTCGCGCACGACCGACTGGCCGATGCGCTTGAGGCCCAAGCTCCGCAGCGTGTCACGCTGGTTCTGCTTCTCGCTGATTACGGACTTGATCTGGGTCACCTTGAGGTTGGCGGCCATCATGCACCTGCCTTCGCGGTTGCTGCGTCACGCGCCGCCTGCTCTGCACGGACCATGAAGGCCGGCATGACGGCGTCGATGTCGAGCCCACGACGGGCGGCGACGGCACGCGGCTCTTCGAGCTGCTTGAGCGCCTCGACGGTCGCGTGAACGATGTTGATCGTGTTGGACGAACCGAGCGACTTGCTCAGCACGTCGTGGACACCGGCGCACTCGAGCACGGCGCGGACGGGACCACCGGCGATGACACCGGTACCGGCAGAAGCCGGACGCAGCATGACGACGCCGGCAGCGGCCTCACCCTGCACGGGGTGCGGGATCGTGTTGCCGATGCGGGGGACGCGGAAGAAGTTCTTCTTCGCCTCTTCGACGCCCTTGCTGATGGCCGTGGGGACCTCGCGGGCCTTGCCGTAGCCGACGCCGACGAGTCCGTTGCCGTCTCCGACCACGACGAGGGCGGTGAAGCTGAAGCGACGACCGCCCTTGACGACCTTGGACACGCGGTTGATCGTGACGACGCGCTCCAGGAACTGGCTCTTGTCGTCGCGGTCACCGCGGCCGCGGCCACCGGCGTTGCGATCTCCGCGTCCCTGACCGCCACGGCGGTCGGTACGACCACCCTCGCGGTTGTTGGACTCGGAGCCGGCAGCCGTCTCGACGGGACGCTCGACGACGGCCTCGGCCGGAGCCTTGGTCGCCTCGGTCGTCGCAGTCGCCTCGGGCTCGGCGGGGGGTGTGGTGTTCGTAGCGTCGCTCACAGGTTCAAACCAGCCTCTCGGGCGCCTTCGGCGATGGCCGCGACGCGTCCGGCGTACTTGTTGCCGCCGCGATCGAACACGACGGCCTCGATGCCCGCTGCCTTGGCGCGCTCGGCGACGAGCTCGCCGACCTTGCGGGACTTAGCGGTCTTGTCACCGTCGAACGACCGCAGGTCGGCCTCGAGGGTCGATGCGCTGGCGACGGTGAAGCCCTTGCTGTCGTCGACGACCTGCACGAACACGTGCCGGGCCGAACGGGTGACGACGAGACGGGGGCGCTCTTCGGTGCCCACGACCTTCTTGCGCAGGCGGGTGTGACGGCGCTTGGTGGCGGCCGACTTGCTCTTTCCTCGTGTACCGAGACCCATGATTACTTACCTGACTTTCCGGCCTTGCGGCGGACGACCTCGCCGGCGTAGCGCACACCCTTGCCCTTGTAGGGCTCGGGCTTGCGCAGCTTGCGGATGTTGGCGGCGACTTCGCCGACGGCCTGCTTGTCGATTCCGACGACCGTGAGCTTGTTGTTGCCTTCGACCGTGAAGCTGATGCCCGCAGGCGGCTCGACGGTGATGGGGTGCGAGTAACCGAGGGCGAACTCGACGTTCGAGCCCTTGGCCTGGACGCGGTAGCCGGTTCCGACGACCTCGAGGCCCTTCGTGTAGCCCTGCGTCACACCGATGATCTGGTTGGCGATGAGGGTACGCGTGAGGCCGTGCAGCGAACGCGACTCGCGCTCGTCGTCGGGGCGGGTCACGACGACCGTGCCCTCTTCGAGCTTGGCTTCGATGGGGCTCTTCACGATGAGCGACAGCTCACCCTTGGGGCCCTTGACGGTGACGGCCTGGCCGTCGATCTTCACGTCGACCCCGGCAGGGATCGAGATGGGGAGTCTTCCGATTCGAGACATGACGAGTTACCACACGTAGGCGATGACTTCTCCGCCCACGCCCTTCTTCTGGGCCTCACGGTCGGTCAGCAGACCGGAGGAAGTCGACAGGATGGCTACACCGAGTCCACCGAGCACCTGAGGGATCTCGGTCGACTTCGCGTAGACCCGGAGACCGGGCTTCGACACGCGCTTGATGCCCTTGATGGAGCGCTCACGGGCGGGGCCGTACTTGAGGTCGATGGTGAGGGTCTGTCCGACGCGGGCGTCTTCGACCTTCCACGACTCGATGAAACCCTCGCGCTTGAGGATCTCGGCGATGTGGGACTTGAGCTTGCTGCTCGGAAGCGACACGGTCTCGTGGAAGGCCGAGTTCGCGTTGCGCAGTCTGGTCAGCAGGTCTGCGACCGGATCTGTCATCGTCATGCGATTGATCTCTTTCTCATCCGGTTTCGACATCCGGTACACCGGGTGCCGACCTGGACGATCGGGTGGTCGCAGAGCGAATCTCTGCGACCTCAGGGGAACGGTCGGCAACTCGACGTGCGAGTTGCCGACCGGACGATCTTACTTGGCCGAGTCGGCCGAACGGAACGGGAAGCCGAGCGCCTTCAGCAGCGCGCGCCCCTCGTCATCGTTCTTGGCGGTGGTGACGACGGTGATGTCGAATCCACGCACGCGGTCGATGCGGTCCTGATCGATCTCGTGGAACATGCTCTGCTCCGTGAGACCGAACGTGTAGTTTCCGTTTCCGTCGAACTGGCGGTCGCTGAGACCACGGAAGTCGCGGATGCGGGGAAGAGCGAGCGACAGCAGCCGGTCGAGGAACTCCCATGCACGGTCGCCGCGAAGCGTCACGTGGGCGCCGATGGGCTGACCCTCGCGGAGCTTGAACTGGGCGATCGACTTGCGAGCCTTCGTGACCTGCGGCTTCTGACCCGTGATGGCGGTGAGGTCCTTGATGGCACCGTCGATGATCTTGCTGTCACGAGCGGCCTCGCCGACACCGGTGTTCACGACGATCTTGACCAGGCCGGGGACCTGGTGGACGTTCGTGAAACCGAAGTCGCTCTTCAGCTGCGGAAGGATCTCCGCGCGGTACTTCGCCTTGAGGCGCGGCAGCGCAGTCGGGGTGGTGGTGGTGTCAGTCATCAGAGGTTCTCTCCCGACGCCTTGGCGTAACGGACACGGACGGTCTTGGTGACGCCGCCCTTGGTGACCGTCTCTTCACGGAAGCCCACTCGCGTCGGCTTCTTGGTCTTGGGGTCGACGATGGCGACGTTCGACACGTGGATGGGTGCCTCGTGCGTCTCGATGCCACCGGTCTTCGTGCCGCGCTGCGTCTGGCCGACGCGGACGTGCTTGGTGACGAGGTTGACGCCCTCGACGACCACGCGGTTGCGCTCGACGAGGACCTCGAGGACCTTGCCCTGCTTGCCACGGTCGCCGCCACGCGTCTGCGTCGCGCCGGTGATGACCTGAACCAGGTCACCCTTCTTGATGTTTGCCATGACTTAGATAACCTCCGGCGCCAGCGAGATGATCTTCATGAACTTCTTGTCGCGAAGTTCGCGACCGACCGGCCCGAAGATACGGGTACCGCGGGGGTCCCCATCGGCCTTCAGGATCACTGCGGCGTTCTCGTCGAACTTGATGTAAGAGCCGTCCGGACGACGGACCTCTTTCTTGGTGCGAACGATGACGGCTTTGACGACGTCACCCTTCTTGACGTTTCCGCCGGGGATGGCGTCCTTCACCGTTGCGACGATGACGTCACCGAGACCCGCGTAACGACGGCCGGAGCCTCCGAGG
Organism: Frigoribacterium sp. CFBP9030; assembly: GCF_034045195.1. Lineage (NCBI taxonomy): Bacteria > Bacillati > Actinomycetota > Actinomycetes > Micrococcales > Microbacteriaceae > Frigoribacterium > Frigoribacterium sp. CFBP9030. Next base: position 70,531 of record NZ_JAXCWG010000010.1, on the reverse strand, counting down.
ACGCGGATGGTGAGGATCTCTTTCGCACCGGTGTTGTCGGCGATCTTGAGGCGGGATTCCTGCTGAATCACTTGTGTCTCCTTCTACGCAAGCAGGCCGCGAGGCCTACTTCGCCTTCTCGAGGATCTCGACCAGGCGCCAGCGCTTGGAGGCGCTGAGCGGACGGGTCTCGCTGATCACGACGAGGTCGCCGACACCGGCCGCGTTGGCCTCGTCGTGCGCCTTGACCTTGGACGTGCGGCGGATGACCTTGCCGTACAGGGGGTGCTTGACGCGGTCCTCGACCTCGACGGTGATGGTCTTGTCCATCTTGTCGCTGGTCACGTACCCGCGACGGGTCTTGCGGTAGCCGCGGGTCTCGACGGCTGCCGAGTCGACCTCGGTCTTGTTCTCGGTAGCCATTACTTCTCCTCGGCGGTCTCGACGGTGTCGGCGGCGGGCGCCTCGTCGGCGGCGGCCTTCTTGGTCGACTTCTTGGTCGCCTTGGGAGCGGCCTCGACGGCGACGGGGGTGGCACGGATGCCGAGCTCGCGCTCACGCAGGACCGTGTAGATGCGAGCGATGTCGCGCTTCACGGCACGCAGGCGGCCGTGGCTCTCGAGCTGGCCCGTGGCCGACTGGAAGCGCAGGTTGAACAGCTCTTCTTTGGCCTTCTTCAGCTCGTCGACCAGACGCTCGTCTTCGAAAGTGTCGAGCTCGGTCGGACGGAGCTCTTTGGATCCGATCGCCATTATGCGTCGCCCTCCTCGCGCTTGATGATGCGTGCCTTGAGGGGCAGCTTGTGGATCGCACGAGTGAGTGCCTCGCGCGCGATTTCGTCAGACACGCCGCTGAGCTCGAAGAGCACGCGACCGGGCTTGACGTTGGCGACCCACCACTCGGGCGAACCCTTACCGGAACCCATGCGGGTCTCGGCGGGCTTCTTCGTGAGGGGACGGTCGGGGTAGATGTTGATCCAGACCTTGCCGCCGCGCTTGATGTGACGCGTCATGGCGATACGAGCGGACTCGATCTGACGGTTGGTCACGTAAGCGGGCGTGAGTGCCTGGATGCCGTACTCACCGAAGCTGACCTTGGTGCCACCAGTGGCCTGGCCACTGCGACCGGGGTGGTGCTGCTTGCGGTGCTTGACACGACGGGGGATAAGCATGGTTACGCCTCAGCTCCTGTGGTGGCGGGTGCCTTCTGCTCGCGGGGAGCGCGGTCGCCCCCGCCGCGACGGGCACCGTCACGGTCGTTACGGCGCTCGGGGCGAGACGACTTCTGGTTCGCCTGCTCGCGTGCGAGCTCCTTGTTGGTGATGTCGCCCTTGTAGATCCAGACCTTGACACCGATGCGACCGAAGGTGGTCTTGGCCTCGTAGAAGCCGTAGTCGATGTTGGCGCGGAGCGTGTGCAGGGGCACGCGGCCCTCGCGGTAGAACTCCGAGCGGCTCATCTCGGCGCCGCCGAGACGACCGGACACCTGGATGCGGACACCCTTGGCACCGGCGCGCTGCGCGCCCTGGAGGCCCTTGCGCATCGCACGACGGAACGCGACACGAGCAGCGAGCTGCTCGGCGATGCCCTGTGCGACGAGCTGAGCCTCGGCCTCGGGGTTCTTGACCTCGAGGATGTTGAGCTGGATCTGCTTGCTCGTGAGCTTCTCGAGGTCGCCGCGGATGCGCTCGGCCTCGGCGCCACGACGACCGATCACGATGCCCGGACGGGCGGTGTGGATGTCGACGCGGACGCGGTCACGGGTGCGCTCGATCTCGATCTTGGCCACACCGGCGCGGTCGAGCGAGGTCTTGAGCAGGGTGCGGATCTTCACGTCTTCGGCGACGTAGTCGCTGTAACGCTGGCCCGGCTTGGTGCTGTCGGTGAACCACCGCGACACGTGGTCGGTGGTGATGCCCAGACGGAAGCCGTACGGGTTTACTTTCTGGCCCATTACTTGCTCGCCTTCTTCGTAGCGTCGGCAGCCTCGACCTCATCAGGCGTCGCGAGGACGATCGTGATGTGGCTGGTGCGCTTCAGGATCTGGAAGGCACGCCCCTGGGCTCGCGGCTGGAACCGCTTGAGGGTTGCACCCTGATCGACGAATGCACGGCTCACGTAGAGGTCCTGCTCGTCGAGGTAGCTGTTGTCTTTGTCCGCCTTGACACGGGCGTTGGCCATGGCCGACGCGACGAGCTTGTAGACGGGCTCGCTCGCACCCTGGGGCGCGAACTTCAGGATGGCCAGGGCCTCGAGGGCCTGCTTGCCGCGGATCAGGTTGACGACGCGACGGGCCTTCATGGGGGTGACGCGGATGTGACGCACGCGTGCGATCGACTCCACCATTTCTCTCCTCCTTACGTCGCCGCGTTAGCGGCGACGACCCTTCTTGTCGTCCTTCACGTGACCACGGAAGGTGCGGGTGGGCGCGAACTCACCGAGCTTGTGGCCGATCATGCTCTCGGTCACGAACACGGGGATGTGCTTGCGTCCGTCGTGCACGGCGATGGTGTGTCCCAGCATGTTCGGGATGATCATCGATCGGCGCGACCAGGTCTTGATGACGTTCTTGGTGCTGGCCTCGTTCTGCGTGACGACCTTGCGGAGCAGGTGGTCGTCAACGAAGGGGCCCTTCTTAAGACTGCGTGGCATCTTCTACAACTCCTACTTACGCTTCTTGCCAGCGTTACGACGACGGACGATGAGCTTGTCGCTCTCCTTGTTGGGGTGGCGCGTGCGGCCTTCTTTCTGGCCCCACGGGCTGACCGGGTGGCGACCACCGGAGGTCTTGCCCTCACCACCACCGTGCGGGTGGTCGACGGGGTTCATGGCGACACCACGGACGGTCGGGCGGACGCCCTTCCAGCGCATGCGGCCGGCCTTGCCCCAGTTGATGTTCGACTGCTCGGCGTTGCCGACCTCGCCGATCGTGGCGCGGCAGCGGGCGTCGACGTTGCGGACCTCGCCCGACGGCAGACGGAGCTGCGCGTAGGGGCCGTCCTTGGCGACCAGACGGACCGACGCACCGGCGGAACGGGCCATCTTCGCGCCTCCACCGGGCTTGAGCTCGATGGCGTGGATGACGGTACCGACGGGGATGTTCTTCAGCGGCAGGTTGTTGCCGGGCTTGATGTCGGCCCCGGCACCCGACTCGACGATGTCACCCTGCGACAGCTTGTTCGGAGCGATGATGTAGCGCTTCGAGCCGTCCATGAAGTGCAGGAGCGCGATGCGCGCCGTGCGGTTGGGGTCGTACTCGATGTGAGCGACCTTGGCGTTGACGCCGTCCTTGTCGTGGCGACGGAAGTCGATCACGCGGTACTGGCGCTTGTGGCCACCACCGATGTGGCGGGTCGTGATGCGACCGGCGTTGTTGCGCCCACCCGACTTGGTCAGCGGACGGAGCAGCGACTTCTCGGGCGTCGAACGCGTGATCTCCGCGAAGTCGGCGACCGACGAACCGCGGCGACCCGGCGTCGTGGGCTTGTAGTTACGAATAGCCATGTTTTATCCCTCTGCTCCCTAGCCGACAGCCGTGAAGATGTCGATGGAACCGGACTTGAGCGTCACGATGGCGCGCTTGGTGTCTTTACGCTTGCCGGTGCCGAAACGGGTGCGACGGGTCTTGCCCGTCCGGTTGAGCGTGTTGATGCTGTCGACCTTGACGTCGAAGATCTTCTCGATGGCGAGCTTGATCTCGGTCTTGTTCGACCGCGGGTCGACGATGAAGGTGTACTTGCCCTGATCGATCAGGGAGTAGCTCTTCTCGGAGACGACGGGCGAGATGATGACGTCGCGAGGGTCCTTGCCGTAGCCGCTCATGCGGAGGCCTCCTTCTTGGTCTTCGAGGCGACGAAGCCGTCGAAGGCGCTCTTCGTGAAGACGATGTCGTCGCTGACGAGCACGTCGTAGGCGTTGAGCTGGTCGTACGTGATCACGTGGACCGTGGTCACGTTGCGAACGCTCTTGCGGGTCAGCTCGTCGTCGCGGTCGACGACGATCAGGACGTGCTTGCTCGACGCGACGGACGCGAGGAGGTCGAGCGCGACCTTGGTGCTGATCGAGTCGGCGACGAAGCTCTCGACGACGTGGACGCGGGCACCGCGTGCACGGTCGGACAGGGCGCCGAGGAGGGCTGCGGCGATCATCTTCTTGGGCGTGCGCTGCGCGTAGTCACGCGGCTGCGGCCCGTGGACGATGCCACCGCCGGTCATCTGGGGGGCGCGGATCGAGCCCTGACGAGCGCGACCGGTTCCCTTCTGCTTGAACGGCTTGCGACCGGCGCCGGAGACCTCGCCACGACGCTTGGTCTTGTGGGTTCCCTGACGGGCGGCGGCCTGCTGGGCGACGACGACCTGGTGGATCAGCGGGACGTTGGTGACGACGTCGAAGAGCTCGACGGGCAGCTCGACGGTGCCGGTCTTCGAGCCGGTGGCGTCGAGGACGTCGACCGAGGCGGCCGATGCGGTAGTGGTGGCCATGAGCTACTTCCCCTTCACGGCGGTACGGACGAAAACGATGCGGCCGCGAGCACCGGGGACGGCGCCCTTGACGAGCAGCAGACCCTTCTCGGCGTCGACGGCGTGCACCGTGAGGTTCAGGATGGTGACCCGGTCGCCACCCATGCGACCGGCCATGCGCATGCCCTTGAAGACACGGCTGGGGGTCGACGAAGCACCGATCGAACCGGGCTTGCGGTGGTTGCGGTGGGCACCGTGCGAGGCGCCGACGCCCTTGAAGTTGTGACGCTTCATGACACCGGCGAAGCCCTTGCCCTTGGAGGTGCCGACGACGTCGACCTTCTGGCCGGCCTCGAAGGTGTCGACCGTGAGCTCCTGGCCGAGTGCGTACTCGGCGGCGTCGGCGGTGCGGACCTCGGTGAGGTGGCGGCGGGGCGTGACACCGGCGGCGTCGAAGTGACCGACGGCCGGCTTGGTGGCCTTGCGGGGGTCGATCTGACCGGCGGCGATCTGGACGGCCGTGTAGCCGTCCTTCTCGAGCGAGCGGACCTGGGTCACGACGTTCGGAGCGATCTCGACGACGGTGACGGGGATGAGCTTGTTGTTCTCGTCCCAGACCTGGGTCATGCCGAGCTTCTTGCCGAGCAGGCCCTTGACGTTCTTCGTGGTGCTGATGGTCATGGTCGCCCCCTACAGCTTGATCTCGATGTTGACGTCGGCGGGGAGGTCGAGACGCATGAGCGAGTCGACGGCCTTCGGCGTCGGGTCGACGATGTCGATGAGGCGCTTGTGCGTGCGCTTCTCGAAGTGCTCGCGCGAGTCCTTGTACTTGTGGGGCGAACGGATCACGACGACCACGTTCTTCTCGGTCGGCAGCGGCACGGGGCCGACCACCGTAGCGCCCGCGCGGGTGACCGTGTCGACGATCTTGCGCGCGGAGGAGTCGATGACCTCGTGGTCATACGACTTAAGTCGGATGCGGATCTTCTGTCCCGCCATGTGTGACTCTCTCTCGTTCGGACGTCGCGCACCTCGAAGGCCGCCTGACGCTGTTTGCTGGGCAAACATCTGGCACTACGTGTCTCTCGCGTACCGCTGTTCTTGTGTCAATCCATCTCGGAACCCGGCCGATGGCCGCGGAGAAGACCCGGGGAGGGCAGTCATCGTGGTCATCGCCCCGCCTGCCGCACCCCGGAGGGCGGGCGTCGCAAGGGATTCGATTGTGAGATGCGTCCTGCTACCCGCGGCCCAGACGCGATACGTCTGTGCACTGCCTGGCAGTGATCCGTGGTGGCGCCCGTGGCGCAACCCGAAGTGTGGAACTAGACGATTTTGCCACACGCCTGCATTTGCTGCAACCCGGGCGTGTCGCGGATTTCGAGGAGGGGCCGCGCGCGCCTCCTGGGCGGACGCGGCCCCTCGGGGATCAGACCTGCTCGACGGGCGAGGGTCGGAACCAGGGCGGGTAGACCGAGATGCGCGGGGCGTGCCCGCCGGCGTCGGCCACCAGGTTCTTGACGGCGTCGCGGACCTTGTCGTTCGGCACGCCCACGAGGGTGACGGCGTCGAAGGCGACACGCGACGGGACGAGCACCTCGGGCTCGAGCAGGTCGGGGTCGGCGAGCGAGAACCGGCGCACCATGCCCGCGGCGTCGTCGACGCCCACACCGGCGCGCACGCCCTGGACTGCAGCGTCACCCTCGGTCACGACGAAGTCGTCGCCCAGGGCCGAGATCGGGACGACGAGCATGACGAAGTCCGTGGCCTTCGCCGTGCGGGCGGCGTCGGACCACTCGTAGCCCTCGGCACCGGAGCGCACGGTGTCCCAGGCGGTGGCGTGGGGCGAGAGCGAGAACGGGACGTGGTCGGCGAGCGGAGCGCCGGAGGCGGCGGTCACCGATGCGCGGAGCGCACGGGTGGCCTCGGAGCTGACGTCGAGCACCGGCGTGGCGCCGGCACGGATCTCGCCGGACTCGAGGATGCCGGGCAGGTTGGAGACGTGGGTCCAGTGGTAGACGCGCTGCTGGGAGAACACGGGGACGGGCGTCTGGGCCGCCTGAGCGGCCACGGCGGACGCCGCCATGTCTCGAGGGAGTGCCGGGGTGCTGCGGAGCGACTCGGGCTTCCGGGAGGCGGCACGCCGCTTGGGCACGAGGGTCTTGACCTGACCGTCGGCGTCGACCTGGGGCTCGCGTCGGCGAGGCGCGCAGATGTCGCACAGCTCTCTCTCGAAACCGTGGATGCACTCGTCCATCACTGCAGTAGTTCCTCTCGGGCGCCGGACTCGATCCGACGCAACCCTCAACGGTACGTCATCGAGCCGAGCGCTGGCGAACGCTCGGGGCGGCTTCACCGGTAGAGGAGCGCCCTGACCTCCGACTCGGCGGCGGCGATGCGAGCCGGATCGATGGTCTCCCCGTGCTCGTAGGCGTCGATCAGACGCGGGTCGACGTACGACGCCCGGGCGACGGAGGGGGTGTTGCCGAGCACCTCAGCGGCCGCCGCGATGGCCTGCGAGACGGCCTTGCGCCTCCTCGTGGGGGTCTGCTGCGGGCCCGCCTTCGCGAGACCGACCGCTGCCGCCACCGTGCCGTGCAGCGTGCGGAAGTCCTTCGCCGTGAAGTCTCCCCCGGTCTGCTCTCGGACGTAGTCGTTGATCTCGACCGCGTGCAGCGGGCGCCACGGGTCGCCGGCCGCAGGACGCCAGGCCAGGAGGCGCGCCCGGGGGCCACGGCTCTTGAGCCCGCGGACGACGGACGCCAGGTCGGCATCGCGGATCGACGACTCCCACGCCTGACCGCTCTTGGCGGGGAACGCCAACGACACCGCGTCACCGGAGACCGACACGTGAGCGCAGAGCAGCGTCGACAGCCCATGACTGCCGTGCTGCTCGGCGTAGCGTTCGGACCCGACCCGGAGGGAGCCGGTGTCGAGCATGCGGAAGCCGGTCGCCAGAGCACGCTCACGCACGGGCTCGGCGAGTCGCAGATGCCGGGTGACGCGCCCGCGGGCCGCCGGCAGCGATTCTGCGAGAGCCATCGCGCGATCGAACTTCAGGCGGTCCTTCTGCTCACGCCAGGTGGGGTGGTAGACGTACTGCCGACGCCCGGCGGCGTCCACACCCGTCGCCTGCACGTGGCCGTTCGGATAAGGCGCGATCCAGACGTCTGTCCAGGCGGGTGGGATGCCGAGATGATCGATCCGCGCCCTGAGCCCGGGGTCGGTCACGAGCGCCCCGTTCTCGTCGCGGTAGGAGAACCCGGAGCCGGCCCGCCTGCGCGAGATGCCGGGTCGCGTGGCATCGGTTCGGCGGAGGCGCGGCATCCGTCGAGTAAACACCCGACGGGCGACCCGGGGTGATCCCTGGCCGCCCGTCGTTCATGACACCGTCAGCGGTCGCCGAGCTTCTCGTCGGCCTGCCGCCGTGCCTGCTCAATCTTGTCTGAGTGCTTGCCGCCGGTGGCCTTGTCGGCCGCCTTGGCGACGGCGTCGAGCACGGAGTCGCTGACGCCCTCCGCCTTCTCGCTCTTCAGCGCCTCCTGGACCTTGCCGTCTTTCAGGAAGGCCTGGGCCTTCTTGCTGATGTCGTCGAAGCCTGCCATGGGGATCTCCCGTCCGTGCCGGTCGGTCCGGCTCGAGTCCATCGTGTACCCGGAGACGAGAAAGAGGCCGGACCCCGAAGGGTCCGACCTCTCTCGAGATCAGCAGTGCTGGAGGACCAGTACTTACTTGACGATCTTGGTGACGGTACCGGCACCCACCGTGCGACCACCCTCGCGGATGGCGAAGCGGAGGCCCTCTTCCATGGCGATCGGCTGGATCAGCTGAACGGTGATCTCAGTCGTGTCGCCGGGCATGACCATCTCGGTGCCCTCGGGCAGCGTGATGACACCCGTGACGTCGGTGGTGCGGAAGTAGAACTGCGGGCGGTAGTTCGCGTAGAACGGGTTGTGACGGCCGCCCTCGTCCTTCGAGAGGATGTAGACGTTCGCCTCGAACTCGGTGTGGGGCGTGATCGAGCCGGGCTTGACGACGACCTGGCCGCGCTCGACGTCTTCACGCTTCGTGCCACGGAGCAGGAGTCCGACGTTCTCACCGGCGCGTGCGTCTTCGAGGGTCTTGCGGAACATCTCGATGGCGGTGACGGTGGTCTTGGAGGACTTCTCCTTGATGCCGACGATCTCGACCTCGTCGTTCGGCTTCAGGATGCCTCGCTCGACACGACCGGTGATGACGGTTCCACGACCGGTGATCGTGAAGACGTCCTCGACGGGCATGAGGAAGGGCTGGTCCGTCGCACGGACGGGCTCCGGCACGTTCTCGTCGACCTGGTCCATCAGGTCGGCGACCGTGGCGGCCCACTTCTCGTCGCCCTCGAGGGCCTTGAGAGCGGAGACCTGCACGACGGGAGCGTTGTCGCCGTCGAAGTCCTGGCTGGAGAGGAGCTCGCGCACCTCGATCTCGACGAGCTCGAGGATCTCCTCGTCGTCGACCATGTCGGACTTGTTCAGGGCCACGACGATGTAGGGCACGCCGACCTGACGGGCGAGCAGGACGTGCTCACGCGTCTGGGGCATCGGGCCGTCGGTGGCGGCGACCACGAGGATCGCGCCGTCCATCTGAGCCGCACCGGTGATCATGTTCTTGATGTAGTCGGCGTGGCCGGGTGCATCGACGTGAGCGTAGTGGCGCTTCTCGGTCTGGTACTCGACGTGCGAGATGTTGATCGTGATGCCGCGCTGCTTCTCTTCGGGCGCGTTGTCGATCTGGTCGAACGCCGACGCCTCGTTGAGGTTGGGGTACTTGTCGTGCAGCACCTTGGTGATCGCCGCGGTGAGCGTGGTCTTGCCGTGGTCGACGTGACCGATGGTTCCGATGTTGACGTGCGGCTTGGTCCGCTCGAACTTGGCCTTAGCCACTGTGGGTCCTCCTCAGGACTCGGTTGCAGTGGAGCCGGGGGCCGGGTCGATGACCCGGCCTACCGGACACTGCGGATTGGTGTGTGTACATGTTACGCGGTCGAGGTTCGGCCGCGTGGTTCGGGACTATTCGCCCTTGTTCTTCTGGATGATCTCCTCGGCGACCGCCGAGGGGACCTCCTGATAGGACTCGAACGTCATCGAGTAGACGGCACGACCCGAGGTCTTCGACCGCAGGTCACCGACGTATCCGAACATCTCCGACAGCGGCACGCTGGCCCGAACGACCTTCACACCACTGGCGTCTTCCATCGACGAGATCTGCCCGCGTCGCGAGCTGAGGTCGCCGATGACGTCGCCCATATACTCTTCGGGCGTACGGACCTCGACCGCCATGAGCGGTTCGAGGAGAACGGGCTGGGCCTTGCGAGCCGCCTCTTTGTAGGCGATCGACCCGGCGATCTTGAAGGCCATCTCGGACGAGTCGACGTCGTGCGCCGCACCGTCGAGCAGCAGCGCCCGGACACCCACGGTCGGGTAGCCCGCGAGGACACCCACCTGCATGGCGTCCTGGATGCCGGCGTCGACCGAGGGGATGTACTCGCGCGGCACGCGACCACCGGTGACCTTGTTGACGAACTCGTAGGTCGACTCGGCGGTGACCTCGTAGGGCTCGAGCGCGATCTGGATCTTCGCGAACTGACCCGAACCACCGGTCTGCTTCTTGTGCGTGTAGTCGTACCGCTCGATGCCCTTCTTGAGGGTCTCGCGGTAGGCGACCTGGGGCTTGCCCACATTCGCCTCGACGTTGAACTCGCGCTTCATGCGGTCGACGAGGATGTCGAGGTGGAGCTCGCCCATGCCCTTGATGACCGTCTGACCGGTCTCGACGTTGAGCTCGACGCGGAACGTCGGGTCCTCTTCGGCGAGCTTCTGGATGGCCAGCGAGAGCTTCTCCTGGTCGGCCTTGGTCTTCGGCTCGATGGCGACCTCGATGACGGGCTCGGGGAACGTCATCGACTCGAGCACGATCTGCTCGGACGGGTCGCACAGGGTGTCGCCGGTCGTGGTGAACTTCAGGCCGATGACCGCGTAGATGTGGCCGGCGGTCACGCTCTCGACCGGGTTCTCCTTGTTGGAGTGCATCTGGAAGATCTTGCCGATGCGCTCCTTCTTGTCTTTGGTCGAGTTGATGACCTGGGCGCCGGACTCGATCGAACCCGAGTAGACGCGGACGTAGGTCAGACGACCGAAGAACGGGTGCACCGCGACCTTGAAGGCGAGAGCCGAGAAGGGCTCCGACGACTCGGGCTTGCGGATGATGACCTTCTCGGCGTCGCGGACGTCGTGGCCCTCCATGGGAGGCACGTCGAGCGGCGAGGGGAGGTAGTCGATGACCGCGTCGAGCATCGGCTGGACGCCGCGGTTCTTGAAGGCGGAGCCGCAGAAGATCGGGTACAGCTCGGAGTTGACCGTCATCTTGCGGACGGCGCCCTTGATCTCGGCGATCGTGAGCTCTTCGCCACCGAAGTACTTCTCGAGCAGCGCGTCGTCCGACTCGGCGACCGTCTCGAGGAGCTTGGCGCGGTACTCCGCGGCCTTCTCCTTCAGGTCTTCGGGGATCTCTTCGATCTCGTACTTGGCACCCAGCTCGACGTCACCCTTGGCGTCACCGCGCCACGTGAGGGCGCGCATCTCGACCAGGTCGACGACGCCCTCGAAGGAGCTCTCGGCACCGATCGGGAGCTGCATGACCAGCGGCTTGGCGCCGAGGCGGTTGATGATCGTGTCGACCGTGAAGTAGAAGTCGGCGCCGAGCTTGTCCATCTTGTTGACGAAGCAGATGCGGGGCACGTCGTACTTGTCGGCCTGACGCCAGACGGTCTCGGACTGGGGCTCGACGCCCTCCTTGCCGTCGAAGACGGCGACGGCGCCGTCGAGGACGCGGAGCGAGCGCTCGACCTCGACCGTGAAGTCGACGTGACCGGGGGTGTCGATGATGTTGATCTGGTTCTTGTTCCAGAAGCACGTCGTCGCAGCCGAGGTGATGGTGATGCCGCGCTCTTGCTCCTGCGCCATCCAGTCCATCGTGGCCGCACCGTCGTGGACCTCACCGATCTTGTGGGTGATGCCCGTGTAGTACAGGATGCGCTCGGTGGTCGTCGTCTTGCCAGCATCGATGTGAGCCATGATGCCGATGTTGCGGACCTTGTTCAGGTCGGTGAGCACATCTTGTGCCACGGGTTCCTCCGAAGGGATAGGTGGGGAGTGGGGGGACGAGGAGGTGCGGTGCGCTTGATGCGCACACCGCGCCTCCTCGGCCGGTTACCAGCGGTAGTGCGCGAAGGCCTTGTTCGACTCGGCCATCTTGTGCGTGTCTTCGCGACGCTTGACAGCGGCGCCGAGACCGTTCGAGGCGTCGAGGATCTCGTTCATGAGACGCTCGGTCATGGTCTTCTCGCGACGAGCCTTGGCGTAGCTGGTGAGCCAGCGGAGAGCCAGGGTGTTGGCGCGGTGGGGCTTGACCTCGACGGGGACCTGGTAGGTCGAACCGCCGACGCGACGCGAACGGACCTCGAGAGTCGGGCGGACGTTGTCGAGCGCCTTCTTCAGCGTGGCGACCGCGTCCTGGTCGTTCTTGGCGGAGACGCCGGCGAGAGCACCGTAGACGATGCGCTCGGCGAGCCCCTTCTTGCCGTCGAGGAGGATCTTGTTGACGAGCTGGCTGACGATCGGCGCACCGTAGACCGGGTCGGCGACGACAGGGCGCTTGGGCGCGGGTCCTTTACGAGGCATTACTTCTTGTCCTTCTTCGCACCGTAGAGGCTGCGAGCCTGCTTGCGGTTCTTCACGGCCTGGGTGTCGAGGGCGCCACGGACGATCTTGTAGCGCACACCGGGGAGGTCTTTGACACGACCGCCGCGGACGAGCACCATCGAGTGCTCTTGCAGGTTGTGGCCCTCGCCGGGGATGTAGGCGGTGACCTCGGTGCCGTTCGAGAGCTTCACACGAGCGACCTTGCGGAGCGCGGAGTTCGGCTTCTTGGGGGTGGTGGTGTACACACGCGTGCACACGCCACGCTGCTGGGGGTTGGACCGCAGGGCGGGGGCCTTGGTCTTGACGACCTTCGGCGTGCGTCCCTTGCGGACCAGCTGCTGAATAGTTGGCACTGGTTCTCCTCGTTCGATCTCGGCCCGGTCTGACGACCCGGTCGAGTCGCGCTGCTCTCGCATCGCTGTGCTCTGTCCGGCGGAATCGCCGGAATCCTCGTCTCGGAGACCGAGACGGTCGCTACCCGACTCGACGGCGACGCCGAGGGGTATTCGGTGTGGGCGCGGTTAAACGCACACCCGCTAGAGCATAGCTTCGACCCGGGGGGTTAATCAAATGTCGGCCGGCCGCGGGGCAGACCGCGGGGCAGCCCCCGACGACCTACGCCTGGGGTGCGACACGCGAGACGGCGACGGTGCCCGCCACGACGAGACCCGCCCACAGCGCGGAGCCGAGCACGAGCGGCGACAGCGCGTACCGCCCGGCGAAGAGCGTCGCCCAGAACAGGTCGTCTCTGACCAGCCCGTACCAGACCGACCCGACGAGCAGCATCGCGAGATAGACGAGCGCAGCGGTCGTGATCGCGGCCGGCAGCAGCGGAGCGTGCCGCGGACGGAGCTCGTCGTCGGGATCGAGCGCCGGCCGGGTCGCGGCTCGCCGGGCGGGATCGTCGGCCGGCTGGGCGGGGAACGCGCCGCGCATGGTCGGCGCGGCCCCGTCGACGGCGTCGGCCAGGGCGGCGGACCGCAGGAGCGACAGCAGCACGATCAGCACCGCCACCGCGAACATCGCGGGGCCGAGGAGGGTGCCGGCGTCGGGTTCGGCGATGACGTCGCGGTCGAGGAGCACGCTCTCGAACGCGGCGGTGGTGATGATCAGCGCCGCGAAGAGGACGGTGCCCATCACCGCGTAGACGGCGCGATTCATGTCGTCGAGGCTACGCCGAGCCGAGGAGGCGGTGGTACAGCACGTGGTCCTCCCACACGCCCGCGATGCGCAGGTAGCTCGCCGCATAGCCGTACTCGACGAAGCCCGAGCGGGTCAGCACGGCCCGTGACGCGGCGTTGCGGGGCAGCGCTCCCGCCTCGAGGCGGTGCAGACGCAGGGTCACGGTCGCGAAGTCGACGACGGCTCCGACGGCGGTCGTCGCCAGCCCCCGACCGACGTGCTCGTGGTCGAGCCAGTAGCCGACCGTCGCCCGCTGCACGGGGCCGCGGACGATCTGGTTGAGCGAGATGCCGCCGACGACCTCGTCGCCCTCGATCAGGAGGAACGACTGCCCCTCCCCCGCCGCCGAGGACGCGAGCCGACCGGCCAGGACGCTGCGCTGACCGTGCTCGGTGAAGAAGGAGGGCGTGCGCTCGGGATCCCAGGGGGCGAGGTGCGCCCTGTTGCGGTCGTAGGCGGCGGCGAGGGACGCGGCGTCGTCGACCCGCGCCTCCCTCAGGTGGACCGTGTCTGACAGCTGCCGTTCGTAGCGCACGCCGCCGACCCTATCGCCCGGTAACGGTCACCCGCCGGAGTGAGGCGGGGACGACGGAGGGCCCCGGTCCACGCACGAGGCGTGGACCGGGGCCCTGTGTCGATTCGAGGAGGCGCGGTGCGGGACTGACCCTCACCGCACCTCCGCGGATCAGTTGTAGGTGCCGGGCGTGAAGTCGTCCGACGAGAACGAGTCGAAGTCGACGAAGCTGAGGTCAGCCTCGTTGAACGACGCGTCGTCCGTGAACACGCGGTTGGGGTACCGCTCGGCCTTCGCCTCCTCCGTCGCCTCGACCGAGACGTCGCGGTAACGCGACAGACCGGTGCCCGCGGGGATCAGCTTTCCGATGATCACGTTCTCCTTCAGACCGACCAGCGGGTCGCTCTTGCCTTCCATCGCGGCCTGCGTGAGCACGCGGGTCGTCTCCTGGAAGGACGCGGCCGACAGCCACGACTCGGTCGCCAGCGAGGCCTTGGTGATGCCCATGACCTCTTGACGAGCGGACGCGGTCCGCTTGCCCTCGGTCAGCGCAGCACGGTTGATCTCGTTGTACTTCGACCGGTCGACGAGCTCTCCGGGGAGGAGATCGGTGTCGGCGTGGTCGACGACGGTGACCTTGCGGAGCATCTGACGGACGATGACCTCGATGTGCTTGTCGTGGATCGGCACACCCTGCGAGCGGTAGACGTCCTGCACGCCGCCCACGAGGTGCTGCTGAACCGCACGGACGCCCTTGACTCGCAGGACCTCCTTGGGGTCGACGGCGCCCGCGATGATCTGCGCGCCGAGCTCGACGTGCTGACCGTCTTCGACGAGGAGGGTCGAGCGCTTGAGCACCGGGTAGATGACCGGCTCGTCTCCGTTGTCGAGGTTGAGGATGACGCGGCGAGCCTTGTCGGTGTCCTCGATGGTGATGCGACCGGCACCGTCGGCGATCGGGGACGCACCCTTGGGGGTACGCGCCTCGAACAGCTCCGTCACGCGGGGAAGACCCTGCGTGATGTCGTCGGCCGAAGCCGAACCACCGGTGTGGAAGGTGCGCATCGTGAGCTGCGTGCCGGGCTCGCCGATCGACTGGGCCGCGATGATGCCGACGGCCTCTCCGATGTCGACGAGGTTGCCCGTGGCCAGCGAACGGCCGTAGCACTGGGCGCAGACACCGACGGCGGCCTCGCAGGTGAGGACGGAGCGGACCTTGATGGTCTCGACACCGGCCGCCACGAGCTCGTCGATCAGCACGTCTCCGACGTCGGCGCCGGCCTCGGCCAGCACCGTGCCCTTGGCGTCGACCGCGGCCGCGGCGAGAGACCGTGCGAACACGGTGTTCTCGACGGTCGCGTCGCGCACCATGACGCCGTCGGCGTCGGGTGCGGCGATCGGCATCTCGAGGCCTCGCGAGGTGCCGCAGTCGTCTTCACGGATGATGACGTCCTGTGACACGTCGACGAGTCGACGGGTCAGGTACCCCGAGTCGGCCGTACGGAGGGCCGTGTCGGCCAGACCCTTGCGGGCACCGTGCGTCGCGATGAAGTACTCGGCCACCGACAGACCCTCGCGGTACGACGAGATGATCGGGCGGGGGATGATGTCGCCCTTCGGGTTGTTCACCAGGCCTCGCATGCCGGCGATGTTGCGCACCTGCAGCCAGTTACCACGAGCACCCGACGTCACCATGCGGTTGATGGTGTTGTCGATCGGGAAGTTCGCCCGCATCTCGGCGGCGACCTCGTTCGTGGCCTCCGTCCAGATCTTGATCAGGTCGGCACGACGCTCGGCGTCCGAGATCAGACCCTTGTCGAACTCCGACTGGACCGCCGCGGCCTGCTTCTCGTAGCCCGCGACGATCTCGGGCTTGCGCGGCGGCGTCAGCACGTCGGACAGCGCGACGGTCACACCGGAGCGCGAGGCCCAGTAGAAGCCGGCGTCCTTGATGTTGTCGAGCGCCGCGGCGACCGCGACCTTCGGGTACCGCTCGGCCAGGTCGTTGACGATGGTCGAGAGCATGCCCTTGTCGGCGACCTCTTGCACGAAGGGGTAGTCGGCGGGGAGGTTCTCGTTGAAGCGAGCGCGACCCAGCGTCGTCTCGAGCAGGATGTCCTGACCGACCTCGTAGCCCTCGGGCGCCTCGCCCTCGGCGAAGTGCACGCCGTTCATGCGGATCTTGACCATGGCGTTGAGGTCGAGCGACCCCTGGTCCATGGCCATGATCGCCTCGGACACCGACGAGAACGAGCGGCCCTCACCGGTGGCGCCGGGGGTGACCGTCGTCAGGTAGTGCAGACCGATGATCATGTCCTGTGCGGGCAGGGTCACCGGACGGCCGTCGGACGGCTTCAGGATGTTGTTCGACGCGAGCATCAGGATGCGCGCCTCGGCCTGGGCCTCGACGGACAGCGGCAGGTGGACGGCCATCTGGTCGCCGTCGAAGTCGGCGTTGAACGCCGCGCAGACGAGCGGGTGCAGCTGGATGGCCTTGCCCTCGACGAGCTGGGGCTCGAACGCCTGGATGCCGAGACGGTGCAGCGTGGGCGCACGGTTCAGCAGCACGGGACGCTCGCGGATGATCTCTTCGAGGACGTCCCAGACCTGCGGACGCGAACGCTCGACCATGCGCTTCGCCGACTTGATGTTCTGAGCGTGGCTCAGATCGATCAGGCGCTTGATGACGAAGGGCTTGAAGAGCTCGAGAGCCATCTGCTTGGGCAGACCGCACTGGTGCAGCTTCAGCGTCGGGCCGACGATGATGACCGAACGACCCGAGTAGTCGACTCGCTTGCCCAGCAGGTTCTGGCGGAAGCGACCCTGCTTTCCCTTGAGCATGTCGCTCAGGGACTTCAGGGCGCGGTTGCCGGTACCCGTGACGGGACGACCACGACGGCCGTTGTCGAACAGTGCGTCGACGGCCTCCTGCAGCATCCGCTTCTCGTTGTTGACGATGATCTCGGGGGCACCGAGATCGAGCAGACGACGGAGGCGGTTGTTGCGGTTGATGACGCGGCGGTACAGGTCGTTCAGGTCGGACGTCGCGAAACGGCCACCGTCGAGCTGGACCATCGGGCGGAGCTCCGGCGGGATGACCGGCACCACGTCGAGCACCATCGCTGCGGGCGAGTTGCCCGTGGCGAGGAAGGAGCTGACGACGCGCAGGCGCTTGATCGCGCGGATCTTCTTCTGACCCTTGCCCTCGGAGATCTGCAGGTGCAGGTTCTCGGCCTCGGTGGTGAGGTCGAAGCCCTCGAGGCGCTTCTTGATCGCCTCGGCGCCCATGTGGGCCTCGAAGTAGATGCCGAAGCGGTCCTGGAGCTCGTGGAAGACGGCGTCCTCCGGCTTGAGGTCGCCGACCTTCAGCGACCGGAAGTCCTCCCAGACGCGCTCGAGGCGGTTGATGTCCTCGTCGAACGACTTGCGCGTCTGCGACATCTCCTTCTCGGCGCCGTCCTTCGCGCGGCGCTTCTGGTCGCTCTTCGCACCCTCTTCTTCAAGAGCGGCGAGGTCGTCCTCGAGCTTCTGGAGACGGTCGGCGATGCGCGTGTCGCGCTGCGACTCGAGCTGCTTGATCTCGAGGCGGAGCTCGTTCTCGAGTCCGGGCATGTCGGCGTGACGGCCCTCCTCGTCGATCGAGATGACCATGTAGGCGGCGAAGTAGATGACCTTCTCGAGGTCCTTCGGCGCCATGTCGAGCAGGTAGCCGAGGCGCGAGGGGACGCCCTTGAAGTACCAGATGTGCGTGACGGGAGCGGCGAGCTCGATGTGGCCCATGCGCTCACGGCGCACCGACGACTTCGTGACCTCGACGCCGCAGCGCTCGCAGACGATGCCCTTGAATCGGACTCGCTTGTACTTGCCGCAGGCGCACTCCCAGTCGCGTGAGGGCCCGAAGATCTGCTCTCCGAAGAGGCCGTCCTTCTCGGGCTTCAGCGTGCGGTAGTTGATGGTCTCCGGCTTCTTGACCTCACCGTGCGACCAAGCGCGGATGTTGTCGGCCGTTGCGAGGCCGATCCGCAGCTCGTCGAAAGTTGTTGCTTCGATCAATGTTTATCCCTTTGTGAAAAAAGTGTCGACGTCGTCTGGGGAGGGCTTAGATCTCGTCGACGTTCGACGACTCGAAGCGGGAAGAGATGTTGATGCCCAGCTCTTCGGCGGCACGGAAGACCTCGTCGTCCGTGTCGCGCAGGCTGACCGTCTGGCCGTCGGCCGAGAGGACCTCGACGTTCAGGCAGAGCGACTGCATCTCTTTGATGAGGACCTTGAAGCTCTCGGGGATGCCGGGCTCCTGGATGTTCTCACCCTTGACGATCGCCTCGTAGACCTTGACGCGGCCGAGGATGTCGTCGGACTTGATGGTCAGGAGCTCCTGCAGCGCGTATGCGGCGCCGTAGGCCTCGAGGGCCCAGACCTCCATCTCACCGAATCGCTGACCACCGAACTGCGCCTTACCACCCAGCGGCTGCTGCGTGATCATCGAGTACGGACCCGTCGAGCGAGCGTGGATCTTGTCGTCGACGAGGTGGTGCAGCTTGAGGATGTACATGTAGCCGACCGAGATCGGGTTCGGGAACGGCTCACCCGAGCGACCGTCGAAGAGGCGGGCCTTACCGGACGAGCCGATGAGGCGCTCCCCGTCGCGGGTCGGGAGGGTCGAGTCGAGCAGACCCTCGATCTCGCGCTCGGCGGCACCGTCGAACACCGGGGTGGCGACCTTCGTGCCGGGAGCGGCGCTGAGCGCCTCGGGGGGCAGGTTCTTCGCCCACTCCTGGATGCCCTCGACGTTCCAGCCCTGCGCCGCGATCCACCCGAGGTGGATCTCGAGCACCTGGCCGAAGTTCATTCGACCGGGGACGCCCAGCGGGTTCAGGATGATGTCGACGGGGGTTCCGTCGGCGAGGAAGGGCATGTCTTCGACGGGGAGGATCGTCGAGATGACGCCCTTGTTGCCGTGACGACCGGCGAGCTTGTCACCCGCGGTGATCTTGCGCTTCTGAGCGATGAACACCACGACGCGCTGGTTGACACCCGAGCCGAGCTCGTCGTCTCCGTCTTGCGAGTCGAAGACCTTGACGCCGATGACGGTCCCCTGCTCGCCGTGAGGCACCTTCAGGGACGTGTCGCGGACCTCGCGGCTCTTCTCGTTGAAGATCGCGCGCAGCAGACGCTCTTCGGCGCTGAGCTCGGTCTCGCCCTTGGGCGTGACCTTGCCGACGAGGATGTCGCCAGGGCGGACCTCGGCGCCGATGCGGATGATGCCGCGCTCGTCGAGGTCGGCCAGCAGATCCGGGCTGACGTTGGGGAGGTCACGGGTGATCTCCTCCTTGCCGAGCTTCGTGTCGCGGGCGTCGACCTCGTACTCCTCGATGTGGATCGAGGAGAGCGTGTCGTCCTTGATGAGGTTCTGCGACAGGATCATCGCGTCCTCGTAGTTGTAGCCCTCCCAGGGCATGAACGCGACGAGCAGGTTCTTGCCGAGTGCGAGCTCGCCGTTCTCGGTGGCGGGTCCGTCGGCGATGACCTCGCCGACCTCGATGCGCTGACCGGCGTCGACGATCACACGGTGGTTGTAGCTGGCGCCCTGGTTCGAGCGGTCGAACTTGCGGAGGTAGTACTCCTGGGTTCCACCGGCGTCGAGCTGGACGGTGACGACGTCGGCCGAGACCTCGGCGACCACGCCGGCGGCGTCGGCGGTGACCACGTCACCGGCGTCGATGGCCGTGTAGCCCTCCATGCCGGTGCCGACGAGCGGGCTCTCGCTGCGGACCAGCGGGACTGCCTGACGCTGCATGTTGGCACCCATGAGGGCGCGGTTCGCATCGTCGTGCTCGAGGAACGGGATGAGCGACGTGGCGACCGAGACCATCTGGCGCGGCGAGACGTCCATGTAGTCGACCTCGTCCTTGCCGACGAGCTCGACCTCTCCGCCCTTCTTGCGGACCAGGACCTTGTCGTCGACGAAGTCGAACTTGTCGTCGAGGGGCGCGTTGGCCTGCGCGACGACGTACTCGTCTTCTTCGGACGCGGTCAGGTAGTCGATCGTCGTGGACACGTTGCCCTTGACGACGCGACGGTACGGGGTCTCGATGAACCCGAAGGAGTTGATGCGGGCGAACGACGCGAGCGAGCCGATCAGACCGATGTTCGGGCCTTCCGGGGTCTCGATCGGGCACATGCGGCCGTAGTGCGAGGGGTGGACGTCTCGGACCTCGACGCCGGCGCGCTCACGCGACAGACCACCCGGTCCGAGAGCGGACAGGCGGCGCTTGTGGGTCAGACCCGACAGCGGGTTGTTCTGGTCCATGAACTGCGACAGCTGCGACGTCCCGAAGAACTCCTTGATCGCGGCGACGACGGGGCGCACGTTGATCAGGGTCTGCGGCGTGATCGCCTCGATGTCTTGAGTGGTCATGCGCTCGCGGACGACGCGCTCCATGCGCGACAGACCGGTGCGGACCTGGTTCTGGATCAGCTCGCCGACCGCGCGGATGCGACGGTTGCCGAAGTGGTCGATGTCGTCGACGTCGAGACGCAGCTCGACGGACTCGCCCTCGCGGACTCCGTCCATCGTCTTCTGCTCGGCGTGCAGCGACACCAGGTACTTGATCGTCGCGACGATGTCGTCGACGGTCAGGACCGAGTCGACCAGGGGCGCGTCGATGCCGAGCTTGCGGTTGATCTTGTAACGACCGACCTTCGCCAGGTCGTAGCGCTTCGGGTTGAAGTAGAAGTTGTCGAGCAGCGCACGCGCGGCCTCGGCAGCGACCTGCTCGCCGGGACGCAGCTTGCGGTAGATGTCTTTGAGCGCCTCCTCCTTGGTGAGGATGGCGTCCTTCTCGAGGGTCGCCTCGATGGAGGCGAAGCCCTTGAACTTCTCGGTGATCTCTTCGCTCGTCAGACCGAGGGCCTTGAGGAAGACGGTGACGCTCTGCTTGCGCTTGCGGTCGATGCGGACGCCGACCTGGTCGCGCTTGTCGATCTCGAACTCGAGCCAGGCACCACGGCTCGGGATGACGCGAGCCGAGTAGATGTCCTTGTCGGAGGTCTTGTCGGAGGCGCGCTCGAAGTACACGCCCGGGCTGCGGACGAGCTGCGACACGACGACACGTTCGGTGCCGTTGATGATGAAGGTTCCGCGCTCGGTCATCAGCGGGAAGTCGCCCATGAAGACCGTCTGCGTCTTGATCTCACCGGTGAGGTGGTTCATGAACTCGGCGTTGACGTACAGCGGTGCGGCGTAGGTCTTGCCGCGCTCTTTGCACTCGTCGATGGTGTACTTCGGCTCTTCGAGCTCGGGAGCGGTGAACGACAGCTGCATCGTCTCGCCGAGGTCCTCGATCGGGGAGATCTCCTCGAAGATCTCCTCCAGGCCGGAGTGGAGGGCGAGGTCGGTGCGACCCTGCTCGGTCGCCTCGGCGAGGCGCTCCTTCCAGATGTCGTTGCCGACGAGCCAGTCGAAGCTCTCCGTCTGCAGCGCCAGAAGGTCGGGGACCGTCAGCGTGTCGGTGATCTTGGCGAACGAGAGTCGCGATGCGCCTCGGCCGTTCTTGGGTGAGTTGGTGTTTGCGGTGTTCGCAGCAGCCAAGGAAGTTACCTCCGTGGACCCCGTCGGGTCATCACTGTCGGACAGTATGGTGAGTGGTGAACGGCCCTCCCGGGGGACGTCGGCCCCGCGGCGCATGGCCGGAGGTCGAAGCCGAGGACGCCCCCGCCGCGATATTCGGGGGCCTGAACTCGGAGGTGCGTCGCCGACCGGAATATGACGAGTCGACGCACGGGGAGCGCAAAGGTCCATACTAGGTCGCTGCGGACACGCCTGGCAAGCCCTGTCGTTGACCTTCTGTGCCGGATTCGGTATAACCCGTGCCAGGGTTGACCCCATGGCCGCACAGCACGACGAACCCCCCGCCGAGATCTCGATCGGCGCGGGTCTCGCGCGCATCGACGAGGACCGCCACCGCCCCGGCGCCTACACGCTGATCGTCGACGGGACGCCGCAGTCGCATGTGGACCTCGACGACCCGACCCACCTCGCCTTCGAGTACGTGCACCGCATCGGCCACGCCATCGATCTGCTCCCCGAGGGCCCCGTGACGGCTCTGCACCTCGGCGCCGGCGCCCTGACGCTGCCCCGCTACGTCGAGGCCACCCGGCCCGGGTCGCGCCAGCAGGTCATCGAGCTCGAGGCGGATCTCGTGGCGCTGGTACGGGAGCGACTGCCCTTCCCGCGGGGCGCCTCCATCCGGGTCCGCTACGGCGACGCCCGCGAGGTCATGGTGAAGCTGCCGGCCGGGCTGCGGGGCACTGTGGATCTGCTCGTGGTCGACGTGTTCGGCGGGTCGCAGATCCCCGCGCACGTGACCTCGCTCGAGTTCTACTCGGCCGCGGCGGAGTTCCTGTCGCCGACCGGGATGCTCATCGTCAACTCCGCCGACGGCGCCGGCCTGGCCTTCGCCCGGGGGCAGGCGTCGACCCTGGCGACGGTCTTCGAGCACGTCGCGGCCGTCGCGGACCCCGCCACCCTGAAGGGCAGGAGGTTCGGCAACGTCGTGCTGATCGGCTCGCCGTCACCGCTGCCCACCGACCGCATGCCCCGGCTCTACTCGTCGGACCCGCTGCCGGCCAAGGTCGTGCACGGTCGTGAGCTGCGCGACTTCATCGCCGGAGCGCCGGTCGTCACCGACGCCACCGCCGTGCCGTCGCCCGAGCCGTCGCGGAGCGTGTTCGGGGCGCGGTAGCCGCGATCCGACTCAGAGCCGCACCACCGATCAGAGCGATCACCGCGAGGAACGCAGCGGCCAAGACGGGTGTCGGGTTCGGCGGATGAGGTGCGACGGCGGTCCCGCCCGCGGTCGCGATCGCGAGCGTCAGGGCGGTCGACATGGTCACGGCGATGAGGACGGGAACCGCGGCGGTGACGATGATCACGACCGCTTCGACGAGGATCACCAGGCGCCCGAGGGACGGCGGGGCGCCGTGGGCCGCCAGGATCGTCCAATCCGGATCCCGACGGGGACCGGACAGCGACCGGACCGCCGATGCGCCAGTCAACGCCACGGCAGCCGCCGGGCCGAGCGCCAGCGCCATGTCGCTCCAGGCGGCGGCTGACGAACCGTCGGGCAGGGCACCGAGCATGGACCCTAGTTCGAGTGTGGACTGCTGGGCCGCGACGAGACCGATCACGAGTCCTGCCATGGTCGCTGCCGACATGCTGGCGACGGTGGACAGCCCGGTCCGAGCACGGACGAGCCTCCAGACGAGACCGCGACCGACGGGGACCGCGTGTGTCCACCGGCGCAGGAGACGCGGGCCGAACAGAGGGAAGACGAGGACGAGACTGGTGATCGCGCCGAGCACCATCGTCGAGTGGAGGGCTATGACCCGGAGCGTCGGCGTGAACATCTCGAAGGCCTGGAGGTCCGTGGCGTCGAAGAGATCGAATCGGGCGCTCGACAGAGCGAGCAAAGCATCCCAGAGGACCACGGCCCCCACGACGGGCAGGACGAAGACCACCCAGATCGCGAGGACGGCCGTGACACGCCAGCCACGGGACGGTGCGGCCTCGGCGCGATCGGCATCGTCGCCCCGGAGGACTCGCGCGGGCAGACGGACCGCGGCCAGGGAGGCGACCCGGCCTGCGGCGAGGGAGCCCACGGCTGTGACGAGGATGGCGCTGCAGGACCAGGCGAGTGCGACGCTCAGGACCAGTCCCCACTGAGCCGCGGATGCTCCGACATAGAGTGGCAGGACGGCCCACGCCAGGACGGCGACGACTGGGACAGCACAGACGGCGCCGATCAGTGAACCGGCACCTGTCGTGACGTGGGCGATCCGGACGAGGCTTACGGGCCTGAGACCTGCCGCCAGAAGGATGGCACCGTCGCGCTCCGCGTCCCGGCCCATGAGCGCCTGTACGCGGATCACCGCGACGGTCGCCACCAGCGCCGTCATGGAGACCACCGGACCGAAGTCGCCCTGGGAGCGCTGCGAAGCCGACAGTGCCAGCGCCTCGGAGGCGAGGAAGGTAGCGGTCAGCACCAGTGTGAGTGCCGCCGTGGCCGCCGCGCTGGTCACAGCGATGGCCAGGATTCCGCGGGGATCGTCTCGCACCGACCGCCAGGCGAGCCAGACCGTGACGTCGTTTCGACTCACGAGAACAGCGCCTCGAGCTCGGCGAGCGATGGGTTGACGAGTTCGCACCGGACGAGTCCCCCGGCGAGGAAGACGACCCGATCGGCCCGACTCGCGACGGCATGATCGTGAGTCACGACGACCACGCCAGCACCCGCTTGCGCACGACGCATGATCATGTCGACGACCCGAGTGGCCGAGCGGTGATCGAGCCCGTCGGTCGGCTCGTCGAGCAGGGTGAGCCGGGGAGGTTGTACGGCGACTCGTGCCAGAGCGACACGGCGCCGCTCCCCTCCGGAGAGACCCTCTGGCAACGCCTGCGACCGAGGGAGCAGACCCATGTCGTCGAGAGCGCCGTCGATCACCGATGCTGGTGGCCGCTCCCGGCGGAGACGATGGATCAGCTCGACGTTCTCTTTGACGGTGAGCGAGGGTAAGAGGTCATCACCCTGGAGAAGCAGCGCGACGTTGCTGACGCGGAGGTCGGCGCGCTCTGAGGCGTTCAGCGTCCAGGGGTCGACCCCGACGATCTCGACCCGCCCCTCTGAGCACTGGTCGAGGCCGGCGAGGCAGGACAGCACCGAGGACTTGCCCGCTCCAGACGGGCCGACCACCGCGACCACTTCGCCCACGGAGACGTGCAAAGAGATGCCACTCAGGACCCGTCTGTGCTCGCCTCGCGCATCGACCGTGGTCAGACCAACCTCGGTCAGCGACGCCGCGATCATCGTCCGCCTGCGCAGAGGGAGAGATAGTCGGGTAATGAGGCGAGAGCATCGCCGCCCCTCAGCAATCTGCTCGTGGCATCGAGACCGATGAGGACTCCAGCAGCACCATGCGCCAGACCCGTCGCGGTCCTCTCGAGATCTCGCGCGGGAAATGTGATCCCTTCAGGTGTCCGGACAGCACTCCATCGCAGATGCTGGGCGTGGCGCAAGACGATCTGGGAGGTTTCCCCCGAGCCACGCTCCGACCTGGCGAGTTCGACGAGGAACAGCATCATTCCCGCTCTGCCGTCGAAGAGTCCCGCGTGGATGACGAGCTCGGCACTGCAAGCACGCTCGATGCCTGGCAGGGCTCGTTCGAGTTCGGGATCGCCGACTTCGGCGAGGTAGAGGATTATGGCCAATCCCAGCCCGGCTGAGCCATCGGCGAGGGTCGGCAGTGTGCGCGAACCATCTCGCACCTCGAGACGCCCGTCTGGTGTGGACACGCACCGACCGAGTGCCTGAACCAGTAGCGCGCGAGCCCGCGCAAGCGACGCCGCGCATCCTCGTTCCCGGGCATAGGCGATGTGGAACACAGCGATGCCGGCGAGCCCGTCGAGAAGTCCGGGTAGCCACGTGTCCACTGAGACGACTTCATTCGAGAGTCGACGAGAGATCTCGTCGACAGCTCTGACCGTCGAAGGGGAGGAGCTGCGAACCTCGTGCGCGAGGAGGGAGAGCCCGATGCCAGCGAGGCCATCCCGAAGCCCGAGATCGTCGGTCTCTGCGAGCGAATCCCTGAGCCTGCACACGAGAGCTTCGACCCCGGGCGACTTCTGACCGGCGAGCAGCTCGACGTGACTCGCCAGACCTCCTAGAAGCCCGAACGTCAGGGAAGGTCGGGCCGCACTGCTGATAAGTCGGCCCACACTGCTCATGAGAAGGAGTCGCTCGTCACGACTGAGACCACCGGTTGCTTGCAACGCTGATAGCTCATCGAGCCATGGAGCTCCGTCGGCGGGCATCAGCCAGACAGCGCCCGCCGGCCGGACGACCTCGGCGCGCGCCGCGTACCCGTCGATGCACGCCGACAGGCCTTTTCGAACACGACGGGTGAGATCGTCGATCTCGTGAGGCCCTGCGGCTCGATTCAAGTCCGCGGGCCCAGGGACTGGATCGTCCGCGTTTTCGATGGAGCGGGCGTGCCAGACATCCAGCGCGGCATGAAGCGACGCGCAGAGACCATCGTCGAGCCGGAATGCTTCACGTGCCGCAGCGAGATGAACCCCCAAGAGGCCAGTGTCGAGGTCGTGAAGGAAGGACAGCGGGACGAAGGCGTTGAGCGTCATGGCGGCGAGAGCGTACTCATCACGCTTCGTACCTCGGATCGTAGCGGGGGCTGCGTAGCCATGGACCCCGA
This sequence comes from Frigoribacterium sp. CFBP9030, assembly GCF_034045195.1. Classification (NCBI taxonomy): domain Bacteria; kingdom Bacillati; phylum Actinomycetota; class Actinomycetes; order Micrococcales; family Microbacteriaceae; genus Frigoribacterium; species Frigoribacterium sp. CFBP9030. The sequence continues at coordinate 44,397 of NZ_JAXCWG010000010.1, read as the reverse complement.
TGACGGCGGCTTCGGAGATCACATCGCGGGAGTCCGACGCGGCTTCGAAATCGATGATCACAGGGCGGTCACCGCCACCGATGATCACGTTTCCGGGGTGCAGGTCCCCATGGACCAGACCCTTGGCATGCAGCCGATGGACGATTCGGGAGACTCGTCGCATGAGGGCCAGTACGCGATCCCGGTAAGCGACGCGTTCGGCGACACTGGAATCGGCCGAGATCAGGGGGTTCTGCGAATAGAGGATCCTGTTGAGAGTGTCACCCTCGACCGCTCGGAGTACGAGAAAAGCGTGGCCACCAGCCGTGAACGACGCGACCTTCGTCACAGCCCCTTCGACGTCGATCAGCTGCTCGAGGATACGACTCTCGTGAGACAGGCGCGCCGTCGCCTCACCTGAGGCCACGCCGATGAATGGGCGCGCCTCTTTGAGGATCACACGGACACCATCCACGCGCCGAACGGCGCGGTATGTCCCGCCCGCAGCGGTCATGGCGATCGCGGACTCGAAGTCGTAGTCGGCGAGACCCTCTGGGTCGGCAGCCCGGAGTTCGTCTCGCTGGACCACGAGGAACGATGGCAGCTCGACCCAGGCAGGTGGATGAAATGCGGTGCCTCGCACATCGGGCACGAGGCGGTTCTCTGGCCCCAAGATGGCAGGCACCAGACGACCGTCGGAGCCCAGAACCTTTCGTAGCCGGAAACCTCCGTAGCGAACATGAAGCGGCCCGCCTCTCCATCGGAGGTCGCCGAGAATGGAGGGTGCGGCGACATCGCCGATCTGCTGGTGCAGCTCCACCAGCCACTCCTCGAGCTGTTCGGGTCGAGGGTAGAGGGTGATGAACTTGGCAGCTGCTTCCGCCGGCGCCTGCTTCGAATTCCGCCATGCGAGACGTCCGACTGTCGGGACGTACTTGAACGTCGCCGATCGCTCGTGGCAGAAGCGCGAGACGGTTTCTAGGACCGCTTGCGCGACAGATTCCTCTGACGAGCAGTGGATCTTCCACCCCTGATCAGGAAGGGAACCGCCATCAGTGAGCCTGACCCATTCCTCATCCGCCTGAAGCGTCCATGAGGACCAGTCGAGTTCGGGAAGGGCGAAGGCCTCGCCCCTTAGACCCGAGCCGGCGATGCCCGCCTCGTCACGGCGGCGCCTCATGAGCACCATGGATTCATTCGCAGCTCGCTTCATCTGACGAGACTAGCAATAACGACTGGTTGACATGTCGCATGTTGTCGAGTTAGGTTTTGCTCGGGCGAACGCCCCGATGTAGATCACATCACCAGAGAAGGAGCACCATGAACATCTTCGATTTGCAAACTCTCAAGGTCGAGTCAGCGGGAGTCGACGGAGACTTCGACCTCCTGAAGAGCTCCGTCAGCTTCTTCCTCTGCTTCTGACCCGGACGACAGAGCGCCCTTCCATCACTGCGATGGGAGGGCGCTCTGTCATCGACGGACGAGTGCGGCGGGGGTCAGCGGGGGGCGGGGCCGCCGAGGGCGGCTCGGAGGCGGGCCTCGGCGTCGGCGGGGGCCGCGGCGGCCTCGGCATTGGCCTCGGCGACGGCCTTGACGACCTCCTCGCGCTGGATCTTCACCCCGCGAGGGGCGTCGATGCCGATACGCACGCCGTCGCCGCGCGAGTCGAGCACGGTGATGACGATGTCGTCACCGATGAGGATCCGCTCCCCGACCTTGCGCGTCAACACCAGCATCCGACCACCTTACCCAGGCTGACGCGAACGATCGGTCTAGAGGGACTCGCGCCACCCGACGGGCACGCCCAGCAGGTGCACCGTGCCCGGCGTGGCGGTGTCGGCCTCGCCCACGACCGCGGCGGCGGCGACCTCGGAGACGACCCGCACCTCCTCGACCCAGCGGGCCGTGTCGTCGTGCTTGCGGCCGACGTCGACCGCGACCCACACCTGGTCGGCGGACATCGAGCGAAGGGCCTCCGCCGCCGACGCGTCCCACGCGAGCGCGGTGACCACGGCCGTGCCGCCGTTGACCCCCTCGGCCCGGGCCAGGATGGCGCTCCGCCGGTCGTCGACGTCGACCGACCGCAAGCCGAACGACGACGCCATCTGCGCCGCCACCCGGAACGCGTCTCCGGGGCGCCCCACGACGACCACGAGGTCTCCGGCACCGGTCAGGACGGCAGGAGGCGCGGGCACGTCGATCTCGGACCTCGCGACGAGCGCGGGGGACGAGGAGGCGGCGGCCGCGGCGAGGAACTCCGCGGCGTTCGTCAGGGGGCCGGGCCGCGCCTCCTCGGCGGGGACGACCGGCTCGCGCGGTGCCGGGGCGATGCCGTTGAAGGTGAGGTCGTCCATGATCTCGGCGAACGCGTCGCTGCGGGTCGCCGGCTGCACCCCTAGGGACGCGTCGCGAGGTGCGGCGGCGGACGCGGCGGCGGTGGCGGACGCGGCGGCGGCACGGGCGGCACGTCGCGGGCTGTCGCCGGGCACCCGCGCGCCCGACATCACCTGGTCGAACGGATCGGCCCCCGGAGTCGAGGAGGGCGCGGACCCGAGCGCGGCCGGGGCGGCGGGCACGGCGGGCGAGAACCCGTCGGCGGCGTCGGCGTCGGCCAGCAGCGCCGCGATGCCGGCCCGGGACGCCGGCGGGGTGATTGTGACGCGGGCCGACGGCTGGTCGGCCGACGGGTCGGGCACGTCGACGGTCGCCTCGTAGTGCTTGCGCGCGAAGAGCCCGCCCACTCCCCCGACGGTCACCCGCTGGGCCGCGACGATCCGCGCGCCCGGGCCGTGCGCCTCACGCACGCGCCGACGCAGCTCGTCGAGGGACTCGCCCGTCATCACCACTCTCGTCGGAGCCATCTCAGGCCACGATCGCATCGCTGGCGCGCACGACGCCCACGGTCTCGATGGTCGACCCGGCCGCCGTCGCCTCCTGGTACGACAGCACCGGCAGGCCGTTCTGCTGCGCCGAGACGAGTCGGTGGATCGCGGGGCGGAGGGCGGGTGCGCAGACCAGCACCGCGCTCAGCCCCTGTGACTCGACCGCCGCCACGGAGTCGCGGAGCGAGCCGAGCACCTGCTCGACCCGGTGCCCGTCGAGCAGGATCTGCGTGCCCTGGTCGGACGGCCGCAGCCCCTCGAGCATCGACTGCTCGAGCCCCGGGTCGATCATGATCACCCGCAGCACGGAACCGTCGAGATGACGAGCCGCCAGGGCGGGCCCCAGGGAGGCGCGGGCCGCCTCGACGAGCCCCTCCGGGTCGGTCGACACCTTCGCCCGCAGCGTCAGCCCCTCGCAGATCCGCCCGAGGTCGTTGATCGGCACCCGCTCGGCCAGGAGCCCCTGCAGCACGCGCTGCAGCTCGGCCAGCGAGAGCATGCCGGGTACGAGGTCGTCGATCGCCGAGGGGTTGATCTGCTTGACGCCCTCGGTGAGCACCCGGACGTCCTCGCGGCTGAGCAGCCGCGCCGCCTCGTCCGCGATGATCGACGACAGGTGCGTGACGAGCACCGACACCCGGTCGATGACGGTCGCGCCGGTCATCTCGGCGCTGTGCCGCATCTCGGCGGGCACCCACTTGCCGGCCAGACCGAAGACCGGCTCGACGGTCGCCGTGCCGGGCAGGGCGTCGAGGTGCTCGCCGAGGGCCAGCACCGACCGGGCGGGCGCCTGACCGCGGCCGGCCTCGACCCCGGCGATCCGGATCGAGTAGGTCGACGGCGGCAGATCGACGCTGTCGCGCGTGCGGACCGGGGGCACCACGATGCCCAGGTCGACGGCGATCTTGCGACGCAGCGCCTTGACGCGGCCGAGGAGGTCGTCGGACGAGCCGCCGACCATGTCGACGAGGTCGGGTGCCAGGAGGATCTCGAGCGCGTGCACCCGCATCTGCTCGAGCAGGTCGTCGGTGGTGTCGGTGGGGGCGACGACGGCGGCCTGCCGGCTCTCGAGAGCCGCGCGCGCCTCCTCGGCCTTCGACTTCGCCGCGAGCCGCTGGGCGACGATCAGCAGCGTCGCGCCGACGACCAGGAACGGCACGATCGGCATGCCCGGGATGAACCCCATTCCGATCGCGGCGACGCCGGCCACCGCGATCGCGATGCGCGACTGCCCGAGCTGGGTCGCGGCCTGCGAGCCCATGTCGCTGTCGGCGCCCGAGCGCGTGACGATCATGCCGGTCGAGACGGCCATCAGCAGCGCCGGGATCTGCGTCACGAGACCGTCGCCGATCGTCAGCAGGCCGTAGTGGTTCAGGGCCTCGCCGATCTCCATCCCGTTCTGCAGGGCGCCGATCGCGACGCCGCCGACCAGGTTGATGATGATGATGATGATGCCGGCGATCGCGTCGCCCTTGACGAACTTCGACGCGCCGTCCATCGCGCCGTAGAAGTCGGCCTCGGCGCTGACGTCGGCCCGGCGCTGCTTCGCGACCTCGTCGGTGATCAGACCCGCGTTCAGGTCGGCGTCGATCGCCATCTGCTTGCCGGGCATCGCGTCGAGGGTGAAGCGCGCCCCGACCTCGGCCACGCGCTCGGCGCCCTTCGTCACGACGACGAACTGGATGACCACGAGGATCAGGAAGATCACCGAGCCGATGATGATCGACCCGCTGACCGCCACGTGACCGAAGGCCTCGATCACCTCGCCGGCGAAGCCCTCGCCGAGCACGAGCCGCGTCGACGCCACGTTGAGACCGAGCCGGAACAGCGTCGCCACGAGCAGCAGCGACGGGAACACCGAGAAGTCGAGCGGCTTCTTGACGAACAGGGTCGTCAGCAGGATCACCAGCGCCAGCAGGATGTTGAGGATGATCAGCACGTCGAGCATCGGAGCGGGCACCGGCACCACGAGCAGCAGCACGATGCCGACGATGCCGACCGGGACGGCGAGCTTGGGGAGGGTCTTGATCATCAGGCGGTTCCTCCGGAGGCGGACGGACGGGGAGCGGGGCGGGAGGGGCGGGCTGCGAGCCCGGGAGGCGCGGGCGGGTCGACGGCGTCGCGAGCGATCCGCAGACGCTGCGGCACCGCCTCGGCCACGAGCGACCCGGGCGTCAGCACGGCGGCGACCTCGTCGGGGGTGGTCGGACGGGGGTTCGCGTGGGTGCCCGCGACGGCCGACGCGCCGCGCGCCCGGAGGGCCATGACGAAGGTCAGCACCCGGGCGACCGGCGTGTAGAGGTCGACCGGGATCTCGTCGCCCAGACCGCAGTTCGCGTGCAGGGCGCGGGTCAGCGGGACGTCCTCGACGAGCGGGACCCCGTCGGCGGCCGCCTGCTCGCGGATGCGGGCCGCGACGGCGCCGGCGCCCTTCGCGACGACCCGCGGAGCGGAACGACCCGGCTCGTAGCGGACGGCCACCGCGTAGTCGGTCGGGTTGACCATCACGACGTCCGCGTCGGCGATGGAGGCCATCATGCGGTTGCGACTCATGGCGAGCTGCCGCGAACGGCGCTGCGACTTGACCAGCGGATCGCCGTCGGTGCTCTTGTTCTCGTCGCGCACCTCCTTCTTGGTCATGCGGGTCTTCTTGCGGTTGCGGCGCATGACGACGAAGACGTCGGCCGCGGCGAGCACCAGACCGGCGACGACCGCGGCCTGGAGGAGGATCGCCGTGCCGGACGTCGCCTCGTCGAGCAGGGCCGAGACGCTCAGGCCGCCGCCGTTCATCAGCACCGGCATCAGCCCCTGGATGGCCATCCACAGCACGAGACCGACCACGGCCGTCTTGATCAGGGCCTTCGCGCCGTTCCAGAGGGCCTGACCGCCGAACGTCGTCTTCAGCCCGTTGATCAGGTTGAACTGCTCGTAGTTGCCCGTCATCCGCTTGATGTGGACCCCGCCCTGCACGATCGCGGTGAGCAGCACGACGATGCCGACGACGGCGAGCATCGGGCCGATCGTCGCGGCCATCGAGCCCACGCCCTCGCCCAGCAGCCCGACCACGGTCTGCGCGTCGGGGTGCCGGATGGCCTGACCGATCGAGAACAGCTGATCGGTGCCGGCCTCGGCGCCCCGCTCGATGGTGGTCGGGATCATGACGGCTGCCGCGCCCACCCCGAGCCAGGCGCTGAGGTCCTGCGACCTCGACAGCTGACCCTTGGAGTGGACCTCCTTCATCCGCTTCTGCGTGGCGTCCTCTGAGCGCTCGCCGGAGTCGTCGGCCATGGCTACCTCACCCCCGTGAGCAGGTCGGCGGCGTCGCCCGAGAGGTTCTGCACCACGCTCGGCAGCGCCAGGAACACCCCGCCGGCGAGCATGACCGTCATCAGGATCTTCAGCGGGAAGCCCATCGCGTAGGCGTTCAGAGCCGGGGCGACCCGGCTGAGCAGACCCAGCCCGACGTCGGCGAGGAACAGCACGACGCAGAGCGGCCCGGCGATCTGCAGCGTCGCGAGGAACATCTGCGTGACCCCGTTGGTCATCAGCGACACCGGGTCGGCCAGGTCGATGCCGAGCCCCAGCGGGACCGCGTCGAACGACCGGGTGAGACCGCCGATGATCAGCTGGTAGCCGCCGCTCGCGAACATCAGGGCGAGGGCCGTCATCTGGAACAGCCGCGTGAACTGCGCGCCGTTGATCATCGACTGCGGGTCGAACGCCTGCGCCAGGGTGAACCCGCCGAACAGGTCGATCAGGCTGCCGGCCGCCTGAACGGCCGAGAAGACCAGGAGGACGAGGAACCCCAGCACGGCGCCGACGACGACCTCGAGCACCAGGGCGAGCACGAACGGCCCCGTCGCCAGCGACTCGTAGCCGGGCGAGACCCGCGGGGCCACGGCGAGCGCGAGCCCCAGCGCCAGCATCGCCTTCACCCGGCCGGGGAACGCCCGGTACGAGAACGGCGGCGCGACGACGATGAACGCGGTCATCCGCACGGCGGCGAGCAGGGTCGCTTCGAGACCGCTGAGGTCGAGGTCGAGATCCATGGTCGGGGTCAGCCGCCCGTGAGCAGCTGCGGGATGCGGTCGAACACCACGTGCGTGAAGGTGACCATCTCGGCGATCATCCAGTGCCCGCAGACGATCAGGGCGATGCCGACGGCGACGGCCTTCGGCACGAACGAGAGCGTGACCTCCTGGATCTGCGTGATCGACTGCAGGAGCGAGATCGCGAACCCCACGACCAGCGAGGTGATGAGCACCGGCGCGGCCAGCTTCGCCGTGATGACGAGGGCCTGCATCGAGATGTCGAGGACGGCGTTGGAGTCCATCAGGCGGTCACCTGATAGCTCTCGATGAGACTCGTGATGATGAGCCCCCACCCGTCGACCAGCACGAACAGCAGGATCTTGAAGGGCAGCGAGATCATCACCGGCGGGAGCATCATCATGCCCATCGACATGAGCGCGGCGCTGACGACGAGGTCGATGACGAGGAACGGGATGAAGATGACGAACCCGATGATGAACGCGGCGCGCAGCTCGCTGATCATGAACGACGGGATGAGCGTCAGCATCGGCACGTCGGCCTGGCTGTCGGGGTTCGGCTGGTCGGCCGAGCGGGTCATCAGCGCGAGGTCCTCCTGGCGGGTGTGCGCGAGCATGAACTCGCGGAGGGGCGCGCTGCCGGCGTCGATCGCCGCCTGGAAGTCGATGCTGCCGTCGAGGTAGGGCTGCACCGCGTCGGCGTTGATGTGCTCGAGGATCGGAGCCATGATGAACAGGCTGAGGAACAGGGCGAGCCCTGCCAGCACCTGATTCGGCGGGATCGACGGCAGCGCGAGGGCGTTGCGGGTCATCGCGAGCACCACGAAGATCTTCGTGAACGACGTCATCATCAGCAGCAGAGCCGGCGCGACGCTCAGCAGCGTGATGCCGAGCAGCGTCACGACCGCCGTGCTGGGTGCACCGTCGGGGCCGTTGATGTCGATGTTCAGACCGCCGGTGCCGGTGCCGTCGGACTCGGTCTGGTCGCCGTCGGTGAAGTCGGTCGGGGTGGTGCCGGTGGTGCCGGGGGCGCCTGTGCCTGGGGTGCCGGTGCCGGGCTCGACGGGGGCGGTGGGCGCGGTGGGCTCGACGGGCGCGGCGAGGGCTGTCTGACCGATCAGCATGATCAGGCCCGAGGCGACGATCATCGCGAGCAGGGCGACGACGACGGCGCGGGCGAGACGGGTGTCGGCGAATCGCAGCGGGGCGGTGCCGACGGGGGCGGCGCCGAGGGCGTGCCGCGCGAGGGCTCGACGGTCGGCGAGCGGCGCGGTGCGGACGAGCGAGTGACGGCCGGCGGAGGTGGGGCTGGCCGGGGTGCGACCGCGCAGGCCGTCGCGCAGGGTGGGCCCGGCGAGGCGGGCGACGGCGGTGGCGAAGGAGGCGCGGGTCGTCCGGGCGGACGGAGCGCGGAGGGTCATCCGGCTCGACCGCTGCGGAGGGCCGAGGCCGCCTGCCGCCAGGTGTCGGGGGCGAGGATCGAGCCGTCGAGGGCCTTCGCGGCGCGACCGGTGCGACGCTCGGCGAGGTCGCGCGGGGCGCGCTCGCGGACGGCCGCCGCGCGGCGCGCGGCGCCGCGCGGCCGCAGCATCGGCTCGGCGCTCACGGCGGCGTCGCCGGCCGCGCCGGCCGCGATCGAAGTGACGCGTCGGGGCGCCTCGGGCGCGGGGACCGCACCCGTTGCGTCACCCCGATGGGCGGAGGGCACCGCGGCGACGCTCTGGGCGGCCGCAGCGGGCACAGGCGCGATCGAAGTGACGCGTCGGGGGGCTTCTGGGGCGGGGACCGCACCGGTCGCGTCACCTCGATGGGCGGAGAGCACCGCGGCGAAGCTCGGTGCCGGTGCCTGGGCCGGAGTCGCAGCCCGAGCCGGGGCCGCAGCGGGAGCCGGGACGAGCTCGAGCGCGACCGGTTCGACCGGACGGTCGGCGGCGGCCAGCACCGTGACCGACGCGTCGGTGACCCCGAGCACGAGTCGCTCGCCCTCGACGTCGACCACGACGACGCTGGCCTTCGCGCCGATCCCCTGGCGCGCCACGACCGTCACCTGCGCGGCCTGACGACCGGCTCGACCGCCCTTGACGATGCGCTTCTGCAGCACGTAGAGCAGTGCGAGCACGACGCCGAGCGAGAGGACGACGCGGAGTCCGACGAAGAGCGTGTCCACGATCAGATCGCGCCGTCGGCGACGTCGAGGATGGTCGTGATGCGGACCGCGTAGTCCTGGTCGACGACGACGACCTCGCCGTGCGCGATCAGGCGCCCGTTCAGCAGCACGTCGGCGGGGGCCCCGGCCGAACGGTCGAGCTCGACGACGGCGCCGGGCTCGAGTCCGAGCACGTCGCGGACGGACATCCGCGTGCGACCGATCTCGACGGTGAGGGCCATCTCGACGTTGTTGATGCGACCGAGGTTGCCGGCCATCGACGAGAACAGGGGGGCGGCGTGATCGACGGGCGCCGCGCCTCCTACCGTCCCGTTCTCGCGGAGGCGGATCGCGAACCAGCCGGCGGGCGCTCCCGCTGCGGTCAGATCGAAGACGACCGTGTCGGGGTCGGCGAGCAGCGTGTCGGCGGGCTCGCGACGGCTCTCGCCGAGCACTCCCACACCGAGCACCGACGTCGCGGCCTCGAGCGCAGGCCGGAGCACGTCGGTCACCGAGACCAGCGGGCTGTCGGTGCCGGCGGCGGCGCCGAGGCGGTCCATGTCGACGAGCACCAGCGCCGTGTCGGCCGAGACCCCGCCGACGAACGACGTGACGACGACCGGGGAGGCGGCGGTCCGGTTCTGCGCGGACTGCCCGGCGTCGAGGAGGACGGCCCTCAACGGCGTGGGCGTCGGCAGCTTCGCGACCAGGGCCTCGGCCGCCGCGGTGTGCAGGGTGATGGTCGTGGCGGTCATGAGGTTCCTTCTTCGGTGCCGGTCAGTGAGGTGGAGACGACGATCCCGGCGAGACGGGAGCCGTTCGAGGCGACCGCGGCGCGACCCACGGGCTGACCGTCGACGCGGATCTCGAGCGGACGCGACTGCGGGTGCGGCAGGGGCAGCACGTCGCCGACGGACAACCCGAGCACCACGCTCGGCAGCACGGCGGCCGGGGCGAACTGCAGGGAGACGCCCACCGGCACCGAGGCCAGCTGGGCACCGAGCAGACGCCGAGCGTCGGCCGGATCGACCGTCGGCGTCGCGTCGCCCAGCTGGGGCAGCAGCACGTCGGCCGGCAGGGCGACGGTCGCGAGCGACGAGCGCTCGCCGACCTGGATCGTGAAGACCGCGACGATCATCAGATCGGACTTCTGCGCCGCCTGCGCGAACTGCGAGTTGTACTGGAAGCCGCCGACGCCGATCTGATCGACGAGCAGCCCGCCGAACGAGTAGCGCAGATCGTCGAGGGCGTCTTCGATGAGACGCCGGACGAGCGCCTGCTCGATCGGCGTGAAGGCGCGCTCGGGGGTCACCGGGGGCTTCGCCGCACCCAGCATGTGACCGACCCAGGCCAGCGCGGCCGAGGCCGAGAACTGGACGACGGCCTTCGCCGCGACTCCCTCGAGGGGGCAGAGCACCATCGCCGTGGTCGCCGGCAACGACGCGGCGTAGTCGTCGTAGGTGAGCATCTGGACGCTCTCGGAGGTGACCTGCGACAGCACGCGCACCTTCGCGGTGAGCTGCGTGCCCCACTGGCGCGCGAACGTCTCGAACGCCAGCTCGAGCACCCGGGAGTGCTCGCGCGCCAGCGTCGTCGGGCGGCGGAAGTCGTAGACCTCGACGGTCCTCTGCGGGCGCGCCGACGGGCCGGCGGTCGCGGCCGGTGCGGGAGCGTCGAGGAGGGTCACGGACGGACCTATCGACCCGCGCCTCCTGGGCGTTAGAGAACGGTGATCAGTGCCCCCCGGACTGGGCCCCCTCGGAGTCGTGGTCGGCGGCGGCGTCGTCGGGGGCCTCGTCGGCGGCGGGCGCCTCGGCGTCGAGCGGCTCGGGAGCCTCGGCCGTGGTGGCGGCCACCTCGGCGGCGGCGTCGTTCCGACCCGCGGTCACCGCACCTCCGGCCCCCTCGGCGGCCCTCTGCAGCTCGGGCAGCAGGGCGCTGACGTCGTCGGACTGGTTCGACAGGACGACGATGTCGACCCGGCGGTTCGCCGCGAGATCGGCCGGCGCGCCCCCGGCGGCCAGCGGACGCGACGAGCCGAACCCGACGGCCTGGATGTGCTCGACCGGCATGCCGCCCCGCTCGACCAGATCGCGCAGCACCTGCGTCGCCCGCGCGGACGAGAGCTCCCAGTTCGTCGCGAACGGCGCCGTCGAGCTGCGCTGATCGGCGTGACCCTCGACCGACACGTCGTGCGCCGAGGTGCTGAGCACCGGCGCGATCGCGTCCATGACCCTCGTCGCCTCGGCGCTCAGGTCGGCGCTGTTCGTGCCGAAGAACGTCTCGGACCCGACCAGCCGCACCGTCAGCCCCCGGGCGTCCGTCGCGAACTGCACGTCGGCGCTGAGGCCCGACCCGTCGAGATTCGCCTCGATGGCCGCCTTGATCGCCGTCAGGTCGTCGAGCTCGCTCTTCGCCAGGGCCTCGGACGTCTCGGTGCCCTCGCCGGTCTCGGCCTCGCCCGACGCCGCGGCCTCGGCCATGTCGGTCTCGTCGCCCGCCGAGTACCCCTCGCCCTCGGGGGTCACCTGGTCGACCGGCACGACGGTGCCCGACGCCGAGTCGATCGCGCCGAGCTCGGTCTGCCCGAAGCCGGTCGCGAGCGAGTTGCGGAGCGCCACGTATTTGTCTTGATCGACCGTCGACATCGCGTACAGCACGATGAACATGCACATGAGCACCGTGATCATGTCCATGTACGAGGCCATCCAGCGCTCATCGGGGTGCTCGTCCTCTTGGACCTTCTTCTTGCGAGCGCCGCGCGACCCGCTCATACCGAGACCCCCCGGTCGCCGGCGTCGACCCTGCTCGTGGCCTTCGCGCCCTTCGCTCCCTGCTCGAGGGCATGCGACGGGACCATCGCCTTGAGGCGTTCGCCGAGGAGGCGCGGCTGGCTTCCCGCCTGCACCGCCAGCACCCCCTCGAGCAGCAGCGTCATGCGGGCCTCGTCGAGATCGGCCAGCTTCTTGAGACGGGCGCCGATGGGCAGCCAGAGGAAGTTGGCGGTGAGCAGACCCCAGAGCGTCGCGACGAACGCGGCGGCGATCATGTGGCCGAGCTCGTCGGGCTGGGCGAGGTTCTCGAGCACGTGCGTCAGGCTGACGACCGTGCCGACGATGCCCACGGTCGGCGCGTACCCGCCGAGGCTCATGAAGAACTTCGAGGCCGTGCGGTCGGCCGCGAGACGCGACTCCATCTCGTCCTCCAGCAGGATCCGCAGCTCCTCGCCGTCGGTGCCGTCGGCGATGTTCTGCAGCGCGCCCTTCATGAAGGGGTCGTCCATCTTCTCGGCCTCGGCCTCGAGCGACAGCAGCCCCTCGCTGCGAGCCTTCTCGGCCAGACCCACGATGCCGTCGATCACCGACTGCGGCGGGATCACCTTGCCGGTGAACGCGCGGGGGATCTTCGTGAAGCTGAGGATCGCGTCACGGATCGTGGTGCCGGCGATGCCGACGCCGATCGTCGCCCCGAACACGAGGATGATCGGCGCGGGCAGCAGCAGACCCATGAGGTTCACGCCCTCGAGCTGGATCATGCCGAACAGCGCACCGAACGCGAGGACGATGCCGATTATGGTCGCGGGATCCACGTCAGCGCCCCGCGGGGGTGGTGGCCGGGGCGGGTTCGTCTGCGGGGGCCGGGCGGAGGTCGCTGAGTCGACCCGCGCCTCCTGAGCCTCGGACGAGCCCGAGCTGCGGACCGGTGCCGCTGCGCGTGCCGAGCGGCTGCACGGACGGCGACGTCGCGTGCGGCTCGTCGTAGGCGATCGCGACGATGCGGGCCCGGTAGCGGGCGATCATCTCGATGACCTCGGACATCGGCTCGGTCACGATGTACTTCGCCCCGTCGACCATGATCAGCGTCGTGTCGGGCGTCTCGTGGATGCGCTCGATGAGGTCTGGATTGACAGCGAATCTGCTGTCGTTGAGTCGCGTGACGACGATCATCGGCCCGTCCTAGGTCTGTGTTCTCCCGCCTCCATCCGTGGGGGCGGGGTGGCCTCCCGTCCTGGGTGGCTACGGGTCACTATCGGCCGGGGGTCGGTGGCCGTTAGGTGCGGCGGGGTGGCGGCATCGAGGTGACCCGTTCGGGGCCTCCGCGGGGCTCGGGGGCCCCGAATGAGTCGCATCGATGCGGTGGCCGAGGAGGCGCGGGGGCTTTCCACAGGGAGGGTTGCGGATATCGGTCGATAGGCTGACGTTCGCTATCGTTACGGCTGGCCACGCGGCGACAGCGCCGCCCGACGAAAGCGACGCACTTGGATCCCCTCCGCCCCTCCCCCTCGCCAGCATCCCCCCTCGCCCTCGGTTCGGAGCCCGTCGTCCACCGACCCGCATGGTCGTCGTTCGGGCGCCGGGCGAAGAGGACGCTGATCCCGCTCGCCCTCCTCCTCGTGCTCGTCACGGCTCGCGTGGGGCCCAGCACGCTGATCGTGCTCGCCGTCGGCGTCGCGATCGTCGCCCCCACCCTCATCGTCTTCGTCCGCACCGCCACGGTGACCGTGACGGCCGACCGCCTGACCTACCGCCGCCTCGGGCGCGAGAGCACCGTGCTGCTCGACGGAACGCAGCGCGGCATCCACTGCCGCCTGAAGCAGGGCCTCGAAGAGCTCGAGTACGTCGGCGTGCGCGACTCGTCCGGCAGCCTGGTCGGCCTGACCGAGGCGTACTTCGCACCCGAAGCGCTGGCCGACGTGGCGCGACGGGTCGGTGCGGATGCGACTCCGCTGCGGCAGACCATGACGGGGCCTCAGGCCGAAGCGGAGAGGCCGGGCACCGTGACGTTCACGCTCCGCCGGCCTGGTGTCACGGGACTCCTCGTGCTCGTCGCGACGGCGATCGTGGTGGTGCCCCTGGTGCTGGCGACCGCCGCGTGAGCGTGCTCGCATCGAAGTGACCCGTTCGGTGCCCTCGGGGGGAGGGAGGGAGGGCGGGGCGGCATCGAAGTGACTCGTTCGGGGCCTTCGCGAGGTGGGAGGGCCCCGGACGGGTCACTTCGATGCGCGGGGTGGGTGCCGGCGACACGAGCGCGTAACACCGGGCTGGCAGGATGCTCCGGTGACCGATACCCCCGCGAACGACGGCACGCGCGACGCCACCCCTGTCGCCCGGCCCTCCTCCCCCACCACCGCCTCCCCCTCGACCGGCTCGACCGACACGGCTGCCACGAACGGCCCGGACGGCTCGCCCGCCTACTCGACGCCCGACTCGACCGGCTCGCCCGTCTACTCGACGCCCGACTCGACCGGGCTGGACGCCGCGCTGTCGCCCGACACGGCGACCCCGCTCGTCGACGACCCGGCCCTGACCGAGAACATCGCGACCGTCGATGCCAACCGGCACACCCTCGTCGAGAACGTGATGGGCGTCGTGACCGGGGTGTTCCTCGCCTCGTTCGGGCTGTATCTGCTCAAGGAGAGCGGGTCGGTGTCCGGCGGCACCGCCGGGCTGGCGCTGCTGCTCAGCTACGCCACTCACATCTCGTTCGGCGTGCTGTTCTTCGCCGTCAACATCCCGTTCTTCGCCCTCGCCCTGTGGAAGAAGGGCCTCGCCTTCACCCTCCGCACGACCCTGACCGTCGCCCTCGTCTCGGCGTTCTCGTACCTGCACCCCCTCGCCTTCCGGATCGACAGCCTCAACCCGGTCTACGGCACCCTCGGCGGCAACCTGATCGTCGGCGTCGGTCTGCTCATCCTCTTCCGCCACGGTGCGAGCCTCGGCGGCATCAACATCCTCGCCCTCGTGCTGCAGGAGCGACTCGGCTGGCGGGCCGGATACGTCCAGATGGCCGTCGACGTCGTCATCGTCGCCCTGTCGCTGATCGTCGCGTCGCCCTGGGTCGTACTGCTCTCGGCTCTCGGCGCGGTCGTGCTGAACCTCGTGCTCGCCCTCAACCACAAGCAGGGGCGGTACCTGGGCCGCACCTGAGCCGCCGAGCTCGACCGGCCGGCCTCAACGCCCCGAGCGCATCAGTCCGAGCGCATCACCCCGGTCACGTCAGGCCGAGCGACCTCAGCACGGTGTCCATCCACTGCACGACCACGTCGCGCTGCAGGGCCGCGGCGATGGCGATCGTCAGCTGGAGCAGCGCCATCACGTTGGCCAAGGCGATCCGCGGCACCGTGGTCGACGGCGGCACGAGGGCGATCGCGGCCAGGGTCACGAGCACGAAGGTGTTGCCCGCCGAGTTCATCGGGACCGTGCCGATCACGAATCCGAGCAGCACCGCCGCCAGCAGGAGCGTCCCGACCACACCTCCCGCGAGGCGCCGCACCACGGTGGTCATCAACCATGCGCTGGCCACGGGTGCGAGCAGCAGCAGGCCGAACGGCGTCGTGAACAGCGACCAGAAGATCGGCCAGCGCGAGGCGTCGTAGTCGAGCACGCTGCGGAACGCCCCGAGGGGGTCGCCGCCGAAGCTCCACTGCACGAACATCAGGGCGGCGAGCGCCGACAGCGTCGGGAACACCAGCACCAGCGCATGCGCCCGGTGCACGCCGACCTGATGCCGCCCGTGCGTCAGGAACGGCACCGTCAGCACCGCGGCCGTCGCGTAGAGCAGCCCGTTGGGGTCGGTGAGTGTCGCGAGCATCAGCAGGATGCCGGCCCGGAACCCGGACTGCGTGTTGCGGTACGTCACGAACCGGACGACGTCGGTCATCGCGAGCCCGAAGAACGCGATGCCGAGGAACGCCGGCAGGTTCTCGGTCGCCAGGAAGAAGAACAGCGGGTTCGCGACGAGGGCGAGCGTCAGCGCCGTGACGGTCGACGCGTGGAAGCCCCGCTGCACCATCAGCTCGATCATCGCGTGCACGACGACGCCGGCGCAGAGGGCTCCCACGATCGACAGGCCGAACGCGCCTCCCGGGGTGATCGCCGCGACCACACCCGTGATGGGCGGGAACGTGTCGCCCAGCCAGGCGGCCCCCGACCCCGTCCAGTCGACGGTCGCGGTCCGGGCCACGAGCAGGACGTTCGCCGACACGGATTCGGACACTCCCCCGACCTCGAGCAGCACCGCGACGATCACGAAGGGCGCCGCCAGCAGCAGCCGCATCGCGGTGCGCCCGGCGAGGGTGCGCGGGAACGCCGAGTGCGTCATGCCGGCGAGCACCGACGCGAGACGGCGCTCCTGGACGAGCTCGCGCAACGCGAGCGCGCGGGCCGTGCCGCGCGGTCGCCCGACCGATGCCTCAGGAGGCGCGGGTCGCTGCACCGGGACCGGTCGCTGCAGCGGGACGGATCGCTGCTGCGGCTCAGGTCGTTGCTGCGGCACGGGTCGCTGCTGCGGGGCGGGTCGCCGCAGCGGCGGCAGCGTCAGCCCGAGGTCCACCGAGGAGGCGCGGGTCGGGGCGGCGGTCGCGACCGCCTCGGCGACCGGAGCGACCCCGTCTGCCGTCGCCGCGCCTCCTGCGGGTCCCGTGCCGTGCTCGTCGGCCTCAGGACGAGTGCGTGGTGAGGCCATGCTCGGTCTTCTCCCAGTAGTGCGGTCGGGTCAGCAGCTGGGCCAGCGCCTTGTACGACGCGACGGAGTGGAGGATCCAGTAGACGGGGTTGAGCAGCGCCCAGTGGATCAGGTGGAAGGTGCCCCGCTTGTAGGGGCCCATCATCGAGAGGTAGACCATGATCCCGTTGCCGATGACGAAGTTGAACAGGCAGATCCAGAGCACCCAGGCGGGGAACACCGCCGCGAGCCACTCCGACGGCAGCAGCAGCGCGACGACGGTGCCGATGTACGAGGGCAGCACGCCCAGGAACGTCGCCGGGGTGCCGCCGATCAGCAGCGCGAACGACGCGAAGCGGACGAGCCCGATCTGACGGATCAGCCGCAGCGGCCGGCGCGCGTGCACGAGCGTGGTCTGCATGTAGCCCTTGATCCACCGGCTGCGCTGACGCACGAAGTTCGGGATGGAGGTGTTGGCCTCCTCCATCGTCGTCGAGTTGATGACGCCCACGCGGTAGCCGAGGGCGCTCGCGCGGATGCCCAGGTCGGCGTCTTCGGTGACGTTGTACGGGTCCCAGCCGCCGAGCCCGACGAGAGCCTCGGTGCGGAAGTGGTTCGACGTGCCGCCGAGCGGGATGGGCAGGTCGGCGTGGTCGAGCCCGGCCAGCATGTAGTCGAACCAGTAGCTGTACTCGAGCGTGAACATGCGGGTCAGCGCGTTCTCGGTGGCGTTGAAGTAGTTCAGCGCCGCCTGGACGCAGACGGTGCGCTCGCCGCCGCGCTCGAAGGCGATGACGGCCTTCTTCAGCTGATCGGGGTCGGGGGTGTCCTCCGCGTCGTAGATCACGAGGAACTCGCCCGACGCGAGATAGAGACCGACGTTGCAGGCGCGCGGCTTCGTCTGCGGGTGCCCCTTCGGCACGGTGACGACGTGGAAGTGCGCCGGCGGGTCGGCGGCGGCGATCGCGTCGCGGGTGGCGTCGTCCTCCTCCTCGATGAGGATGAGCACCTCGAGCTTCTCGAGCGGGTAGTCGAGCCCGCCGAGGTTGTCGATCAGCTGCGCCACGATGTTCGCCTCACGGAACACCGGCACGAGCACGGTGTACCGCGGCAGGTCGGCGTCGTCGAGCGCGGCGACCTCGGCGTCGGTGATCCGCTCGACCACGTCGAACCGGGCGCCCCGCATCGCGACGACGAACTTGAAGCCGGTGCCGAGGAGGAACACCACGCTGACGATCGCGATCAGCGTGCTGGCCAGGACGGCCGGAGCGAGCACGGCCGCCGCGAGCATCACGACCCCGAGCACCGCCCCGCCGATCTTCTGACCGCGCGAGAACACCACGCGGGCCGAGAGCGCCGGGTTCGCCCGGTACAGGTCGTTGGCCGCGCTGTCGGCGACGATGTCGTCGAAGACCCGCAGCGTCGCGTCCTTGATGCCCCAGGTCGAGGCCACCCGGAACTCCACGGGGGCGCCGAGCTCGGCCTCGAGATCCGCCTGCCGGTCGGGGGTCGGACGCCGCGCCGTCGCGACCAGCACGCTGCCGTCTCGACGCCGGTGCACGGGCATCCAGTCTTCGGCGATGTACCGCTGCCCCGAACCCGACCGCACGAGGTCGCGGTCGAAGCGGGCCGTCTCGGTGTCGAGGGTGTCGAGGGTGTCGGCGGTGTCGGCGGTGTCGGCGGTGTCGGCTTCTTCGGCGGTGTCGAGCGGCGGATCCGTGCGGTCGGCGTCGCTCGTCGACGGGCGGGTCGGGTCGGGGGCCATGCCCTCAGCGTGTCCTCGGAAATGAGGACACGGCACCCCCCGATGAGGCCGCCCGCCCCGTTGTGACCAGAACTGGGGTCCGCGACGGGGCCCGAGGAGGCGCGGGCTGGCCGCGGAGCGAATGTCGCGTCGCCGAGGCGGTCGCCCTGGTGCCGGAGCCGACCCCCGTTGCGGGGCCGGCACCCATGCCGGAGCCGACCCCCGTTGCGGGGCCGGCACCGGCTCACGGGTCAGCGCTTGAGGTTCGTCAGCTCCTGCAGCACCTCGTCGGAGGTGGTGATGATGCGGGCGTTCGCCTGGAAGCCGCGCTGCGCGACGATCAGGTTGGTGAACTCCTGCGACAGGTCGACGTTGCTCATCTCGAGCGTGCCGCTGGCGAGCGAGCCGACTCCGGGCGAGCCGGGAGCGCCGATGCGAGCGTCGCCCGAGTTCGCCGTCGCGCGGTAGCCCGACCCGCCGGCCTTCTCGAGACCGCCGGCGTTGGCGAACGTGGCGAGCGCGATGCGACCGACGGCCAGCGACTCGCCGTTGCTGAACTGGCCGACGAGCGTGCCGTCCTTCGAGAGCGAGAAGCCCTGCAGCGTGCCGGCCTCCCGGCCGTTCTGGTCGGTGACGCCGACGGTGTTGAGCGCGGCGAAGCCGGTGATGCCGCCGAGGGCGACGGAGACGCCGCCGACGGTGAGCGCCGTGTTGCCGGTCGAGCCGCCGGTCGCCGTGAAACCGAGCGTCGCCGTGCCCCGAGCCGTGCCGTTCTGGCCCTCGACGGCCCAGCCCTGCGCGGTGCGCGTGAAGGTCAGCGAGAGGGTGCTCTCGTTGCCGGCCGCGTCGTAGACCTTCGTGTCGCGACGGACGACGCCGCCGATCGCGGTGTCGGAGGGCAGGTTGCCGCCGAGGGTCGCCGTCGTCGTCTGGACGGCGGGTGCGGCGCCGTTCAGGGGCAGCGTGATGTCGCCCACCGCACCTCCTTCGTTCACGACGCCGTTCGTGGCCGAGTAGCCCTGGACGAGCTTGCCGTCGGCCGAGGTCAGACGCCCCTGGGCGTCGAAGTCGAACGACCCGGCGCGCGTGTAGACGGTGTCGTTGCCGAGCCGCGTGACGAAGAATCCGTCACCCGAGATCATCAGGTCGGTGGCCTTGCCGGTGGCCTGCGCCGAGCCCTGCGCGAAGTTCGTCGAGATGCCCGCGACCTGCACGCCGAGACCGACCTGCGCCGGGTTGGTGCCGCCGACGCCGGTCTGCGGGCCGCCGGCGCCCTGGGTCATCTGCGACAGCGTGTCCTGGAACTGCGTGGTCGACGCCTTGAAGCCCGAGGTGTTGACGTTGGCGATGTTGTTGCCCGTGACGTCGAGCATGGTCTGGTGCGAGCGGAGGCCGGAGATGCCGGAGTAGAGCGAGCGGAGCATGAGTGCTGCCTTTCGAGAGGAGAAGAGGGGGTCGAGAGCGTGAGGGGGGCCGAGCGCGTGAGGCGGGCCGAGGGCGTGAAGCGGGTCAGGGCGTGAGGCGGGTCAGGGCGAGGTCGTCGCGGAGATGCCGGAGATGAGATCCAACGCGACCTCCTTCCCGGCGACCGTGACCCGGGGGACGGCGTCGGCGAACGAGACGCTGGTCGCCGTGCCGGTGACCGGCTTGCCGTCGGCGCCCGTGTAGCTGACCTCGCGACCGACGAGGTTCGACGCGGCGATGCGCATCTGCAGCGAGAAACCCTCGGTGGCCGTCGTGGTCTGGTTGGTGATCTGCTCCATCATCGCGAGCTGGGTCGTCTGGCCGATCATGGCGTTCGTGTCCATCGGCGACGACGGATCCTGGTTCTTGAGCTGCGAGACGAGCAGCTGCATGAACATCTCGCTGTCCATGCTCTGCTTCGGGGTGCGCGACGCGGCGTTCGAGTTGGCGAGGGCCGCGGCGGCGCTCGCGGCGTCGACGCTTCCGCTGATCTGGTCGATCGAGGGCATGTCGGAGTCCGTTCAGGCCAGGACGTCGAGGGACGTCGAGAGGAGGGAGGTGCGGGTCGGGTCGACCGCGGCGGTCGGGTCGAGGGCGTCGACCGGGTCGAGGGCGTCGACCGCGGGGCGGCGGGTGCCGGGGGCGGGTGTCTGGCCGGGCTGGCCGGGGGTGCCCGATCGACCGGGCTGGCCGGGGTCGCCGGGCTGGCTCGATTGGCCGGACTGGCCGGGCTGCGCCCCGGTGCTCTGGGTGCGCGCGTCGGAGGGCTGGTTCTGGCTCGACAGGTCGATGCCGACCTGAAGACCCGCGCCTCCCATGTCGCGTCGGAGATCGGGGATGATCGCCCGCACGGCGTCGCGCGCCGCGTCGGAGCCGGCGAACATCTCGACCTGCATCCCGGCGGACGACACGTGGGCTCGCACCGTGACGGGGCCGAGCGCCTCGGGGGCGACGGTCACCGTCACCGTGTGGGTGCCGCGGCCTGCCGAGGCGAGCGAGAACAGGGGGCGGGCGAGCTGCTGGCCGAGCGGGGCGGGTGTCTGCGGGGCGGCGGGGGTCTGCGCCGGAGCGGTCGCCGTGCCGGGCCCGGGCATCGCCGGCGCGGGCATCGCGGAGGGGAGCGCCGGAGGCAGGGCGGCGGCCTGCGCGGACCCGGTCGCAGTCGCAGGCGCGGGCGTGGAGGAGGCAGGAGGTGCGACTTCCGACGAGTCCGCAGCCGCCGTGAGCGACACGGGTGCGCCGAGCGACGGGGAGGGAGATGCGTCGGCGGGGGCGGGCGTCGTCATCGGTGCGGCGCTGGGCGGCGTCGCGGGTGCGGCGGCGGACGGCGTCGCGGGTGCGGTGGCAGGCGGCGTCGCGGGTGCGGCGGCAGGCGAGGTCGACGCCCCGAGTGCTGCAGGGCCCGCGACGGGGTCGGTGGTCGACGAGACCGAGGTCGGGGCCGGGGCCGGGGCCGAAGGTGCGCTCGCGTCGGCTATTACGCCTGCATGCGTAGCGGCCCCGGCGAGAGGAAGCGCGGCGACGGAGGCAGTCGGAGCGGTGGCGACCGCGGCGAGCGCTCCCGGGGCAAGGGTGCCGGCGAGATCCGCTGTTACGCCTGCTTGCGTAATAGCCGACATCGAGGATGTTCCCGGAGCGGGCGACGCGGACACGAGGGCAGCTGCCGGGGCCGCGGCGGGCGCTCCGGGAGCCGAGGTGTCGGTGAGATCAGCTACTACGCCTGCATGCGTACTGGCCGATGTTGATGTCGATGATGCTCCCGGCGCGGGCGGCGCAGACACGAGGGCAGCTGCCGAAACCGCGGTGGGTGCGGCGCCCGCGGGCGGAGGCGTTACGCCTTCATACGTAATAGCCGAAGTCGGCGATGCTCCCGGCACGGACGGCGCAGACACGAGGGAAGCTGCCGAAACCGCGGTGGGTGCGGCGCCCGCGGGCGGAGGCATTACGCCTGCATACGTAATAGCCGAAGTCGACGATGCTTCCGGCACGGACGGCGCAGACACGAGGGCAGCGGGCAAGACCGCGGCGGGGGCGGCGGCGGGGGCGGGGGCGGGGGCGGGGGCGGGGACGACGGTCGGTGGGATCGACGGGGTAGGCACGGCGAGGTCTGGAGCCGGGGCGTCGGGGGTCGCGCCGTCCGGGCGGCGGGGACTGGCGACGTCCGGGCGGTCGGGGGTCGCGCCTCCTCGGGTCGTTCCGGCGGAGGGCGCGTCGGATGACGAGGCACCGGCAGCTTCAGCGGCACCCGCAGCACCGGCCGAGAGCATCGCCGCTCCGAACACGACGTCGGTCGCCCGGCCCGCGGCGGAGACTCCGGCGCGCGCACGACTCGACGCCGCACCATCGGCCGGTGCCGCGACGAACGGCAGGGTGCGCAGACCGCTCACGAGGCACCCCCAGCCCGCATGAGCTGCTGCAGCGCCGCGGTCGTCATGTCGGTCCCGGCGAACGCCGCCGCACCGGACCCCGCCGCACCGACCCCCGCGGCTCCGGCCGACACCGCACCCGCCGCCCCGGTCGCCGGGACGACGCGACGGATCGTCGACAGGTCGGCGTCGCTGTACCAGTTGTCGACGATCTGGACGTCCTTGCCGGGGCGAGGCGCGTGCAGCACCTTGCCGTCCCCGACGTAGATCACGATGTGCCCCTCGCCCTTCGCCACGAGCAGGTCGCCCGGCCGCGCATCGGCGAGCGAGCCGACCTCCGCACCCATCCGCGCCTGGTCGGGCACGACGCGCGGCATCGCGACACCGAGCTCCTTGAACACGGTCTGCACGAGACCCGAGCAGTCCATCCCGCTGCGGTCCTCTCCCCCGAAGACGTACGGCACCCCGAGGTACTTCTCGGCACCCGAGACCACATCGGCCCCGGAGGCCCCGCTGCCCGACGCGACGGCTCCCTTCACGGCATCGACGGAGGCGGTGGTCGCCCCAGCCGCCCCGGCACCCGTCGCCGACGGACCCGCCGCACCCGCACCCGTCAGACCGAGAGCGGCCGCGGCCGCCGCAGCCGACCCCGCGGAGCCGAGCGTCGAACCGGTCGCCGACAGCGCCGACGCGAACGCCGACGCCGACGCGGCCCGATCGGCCGACGACCCGGAGGCGCCGGTCGCGTCGATCAGACCCGCACGGCCCGCACGGACCTGCTCCAGCTGCGATCTGATGTCGTCGATCCGGGACAGGACCTCGCTCACGGGACTCATGTCGCGCCTCCTCGGCTCTGCGATGCGATCTCGTCGAGCACGGTCTGCTCGGCCCGGAGATCGTCGGCGGCGGTCGTCGCGGCGTGCTGCGCCTCGAGCTTCTCGAGCGCCAGGGCGGCACGGCGCGCCTCGTTGAAGGCCCGCTGCGCCTCGTCGGCCTCAGCACGACGACGCTCGGCGACGGCGTCGAGCTCGGAGAGCATCCCCCGCGTCGACGCCCGCGAGGCCGCGATCGCACTGAGCATCGCGGCGTCGGAGACCTCGACCGGACCGTCGTCGAGGGTGCGACGCGCCGCCATGCGACGATCGGACGCCTCGCGCAGCCGCTCGTTCGCATCGGCCAACGTGGCCGCCGCCTGACCCTGCTGGGCATGACGCAGTCGGAGCAGCCCGATCAGCGAGAAGACGCGCGCCATCAGGCACCCCCGAGCCGGGAGGTCAGCTGCGCGAGGCGGTTCCACGAGTCGGCCGACGTAGACCGCTCGTCCATGCCCTGCTGCAGGAACGCGTCGATGGCCGACTGGTTGTCGACGGCCGCATCGACCAGCGGGTTCGCCCCGCGCTGATAGGCGCCGACGTCGAGCAGATCCTGAGCGGCCCGACGCGCGGCCATCACCTTGCGCAGCACCGTCGCGGCGGCGCGCTGCGGCGGACTCGTCACCTTCGACGCCACGCGCGACACCGAGCCGAGCGCGTCGACCGACGGGAAGTGCCCGGTCACGGCCAGCTTCCGGTCGAGCACGACATGGCCGTCGAGGATGCTGCGGGCCGCGTCGGCGATCGGCTCGTTGTGGTCGTCGCCGTCGACCAGCACCGTGTACATGCCCGTCACCGACCCGACCCGATCGGTGCCGGCGCGCTCGAGCAGCCCCGCGAGCACCGAGAACGTCGACGGCGGGTAGCCGCGCGTCGCCGGGGGCTCGCCCACCGACAGCCCGATCTCGCGCTGCGCCATCGCGACGCGCGTCAGCGAGTCCATCATCAGCATCACGTCGGAGCCCGCGTCACGGAACGACTCGGCGATGCGCGTCGCGACGAAGGCCGCGCGCAGACGCATGAGGGCCGGCTCGTCGCTGGTCGAGACGACGACGATCGAGCGGGCGAGACCCTCGGGGCCGAGGTCGTCCTCGAGGAACTCGCGCACCTCCCTGCCGCGCTCGCCGACGAGGGCGATCACGCTGACCTCGGCGTCGGAGCCGCGCGCGATCATCGACAGCAGCGACGACTTGCCGACGCCCGACCCGGCGAACAGCCCCACGCGCTGACCTCGGCCCACGGTCGTCAGGGTGTCGAGCACGCGGACG
Source organism: Frigoribacterium sp. CFBP9030 (assembly GCF_034045195.1). Taxonomy (NCBI): domain Bacteria; kingdom Bacillati; phylum Actinomycetota; class Actinomycetes; order Micrococcales; family Microbacteriaceae; genus Frigoribacterium; species Frigoribacterium sp. CFBP9030. The sequence goes on along the minus strand of NZ_JAXCWG010000010.1, from coordinate 20,185 downwards.
CCGAGCTGCAGCGGCGTGTCGATGCGCGCCCGGTGCATCGCGGAGGGGGTCGCGTGGTCGAGCGGCACGAGATCGACGGGGCCGCCGCCGAGGCCGACCAGCGGACCCCTTCCGTCGATCGGACGACCGAGGCCGTCGAGCACGCGGCCGAACAGCCCGGCACCGGTCGGGACGAGCAGCGGGCGCCCGGTCGAGCGCGCCGGAGTGCCCGAGGTGATCCCGGCGAGCCTGCCGAGCGGCATGCAGCGGACGCCGTCGGGCGTCGTCGCGACGACCTCGGCGAGGTTCGAACCGTCGGTCGCGTCGCCGACGCTGACGATGTCGCCGACCGCGGCGTCGAGACCGACGATCGTGATGCCGAGACCGACGGCGGTGCTGACCCGGCCGACGCGCTGCGGGCGGGCGGCGGCGCGGGCGGCCGCGACGCGGGTCTGCGCGACGCGGGCCTGGGCGACTCGGGCAGGGGCGGGGGCGACGCGGGCGGGTGCGGGTGCGACGCGGGCGACGGGGGCGCTCGCCAGGGCGGTCGGCGCGGTCACGAGGCCGCTCCGGTCGTGGACGTCGGGGTGTCCGCGGGCGCGCCCAGCAGGGCCTGTCGCGCGCGGGCGAGCGCCGTGTCGAGACGGGCGTCGATCAGCCCGGCCGGCAGATCGGCCTCGGCGTCGCCCCGTCCGAGCGACGGATCCGCGGCGAAGACGACCCCCGGAGCCGAGGAGGCGCGGGTCGATTCGTCGAGGAGCGCCAGATCGAGCGGGTGCAGCCGGAGGGTGGTCACGACGCTCCCGTCCGCTCCGGCGAGGGCGCGCGCGACGGCGGCCCGGGCGGTGCGTCCGGCGCGGGGATCGGGGTCTCCGGGGCTCGCGGGCTCGTCCACCGACGGCTCGTCCGTCGAAGCATCGTCCGTCGACGGGTCGTCCGCCGTTGACGCGTCCGCCGCGGGCGCGTCCGCCGAGGGCTCGGAGGCTCGGACTTCGTAGCCGACCACCGCCTCCGCGAGGTCGAATGCGGTGGCGACCAGCATCTCCTCGGCGTCGGAGACCGACTGGACCACGCGGGCGTCCAGCGCCCTCGCGGCCGTGACCAGGATGTCCGCCGCGGCGATGCCGTGCGCCATCAACCGCTCGTGCAGCTCGGCGTGCTCGGCCTCGAGGGCGGCACGGCGCGCGGCGAGTTCGAGCTCGGCGGCGCGGAGACCCGCGGCGTACCCGGCGGCGTGGCCCCGGGCCTCGGCGCGCACGTCGTCGGCGTCGCGGGCGGCGGCGCGGTCGGACCCCGGACCGGCGATGGTCGGATACACGACACGCGCGACGGAGCCCGGCGCGGAGGCCGGGGGGTCTATCACGGAATCGAGCATCACGGGCCGTTCGGCGTTCGAGGACGACGGCCGATCCGTGGCCGGGGTGAGGTGAGCGATCCGTGCTCAGCTGCGACTCTCGACCGCGGGCGGGCCGGCGTTAGGAGCAGCCCCGAAGGGGGGCCGCGGTGGGTGGCCGGGCTACTCGACCAGGGCGTCGTCGTCGGCGCGGTGCACGGTGATCGAGCCGAGCGCCTCGAGTTCGCGGATGGCGCGGACGACCTCGGCCCGCGCCTCCTCGACCTGCGACCGGCGCACCGGTCCGAGCGAGGCCAGCTCGTCGTCGAGCAGCTCGGCGTTGCGGGCCGACACGTTGCCGCGGATGACCTCGGTCACGGCCGACGGCGCGCCCTTCATCGCCAGGGCGAGCACGGCCGCGTCGATGCCGCGCAGCACCTGCTGGATGTCGCGCGTCTCGAGTCGGACGATGTCCTCGAAGGTGAGCATCCGCGACCTGACCTCCTCGGCCAGCTCGGGGTCGCGGGCGTCGAGACCGTCGAGCAGCGCCCGCTCGGTCGCGCTGTCGCTGCGGTTGATGATCTCGACGAGGGGCTGGATGCCGCCGACGACCTCGATCTGGTCGCGCGGAGCCACGACGGCCCCGGCCCGGATCTTGAGGGTCGCCGCGACGATCCCGACGGCCTCGGGCGTGGCGGTGCCCATGGTGGCGATCGCCTGGGCGACGTCGGCGCGCACGTCGAGGTCGAGCCCGGCGAGCACGGCCGACGCCTGGGGCGGACGCACATGGGCGAGCACGAGGGCGATGGTCTGCGGCAGTTCGCCGTCGAGCAGCGCGACGACCTGACCGGGGTCGGCCTCGTCGAGGAACTCGAACGTCTTGCGGGCCATGTTCGACGCGAGCCGCTCCATGACGCCGGCTGCGCGCTCCGACCCGAACGAGGCCTCGAGCAGGCCGATCGCGACGTCGTGCCCGCCGCGCGGCTGGTGCTGACCAGACACGCTCAGCTCGTGGAACTCGGCCACGGTCGACTCGGCGACGGCGGCGTCGACCCGGCGCATCCGCACGATCTCCGTCGTGATCTCCGCCGCCTCGTCCTCGCTGAACTGCTGCATGACGGTCGCGGCGCGGCTCTGCTCCATCTGCATCAGGATGACGGCGACCTTCTGCGGCCCCGTCAGGGCGGTCGGCGCCTGCGGGGTGGCGGCGAAGGGCACGACGAGGTCGGTCACAGTCCGCTCCGCTGGTCCATCAGGCCGCGCAGCAGCTCGGCCGTCTTGGCCGGGTCGCGTTCGGCGAGCGCGTCCACCTCGGCGCGGCGGCGCTCGGCCGACAGCACCTCGGGCGACGGCTCGGGGGCGTCGACCGTGGGCAGCATCTGCGTCGCCGTGTCGTCTGCGCCGAGCATGGAGCGTCCGGAGGCGGCGTCCAGGTCGAGACGCATGGTCGCGTCCCAGGTCTGGGCGGCGTTCGCGGACGCGAGCTCGCCGAGGTCGACGTCCTCCCGGGCCTGACGGCGGCTCCGGCGGGCGAAGACGATGAGCGCGACGATGGCGGCGAGCGCGACGAACCCGACGATGCTCGCGGTGCGGATCGTCGACCACATCGCCTCCGTCGCGGCGGCGGCGTCGGCGGCGGCGAGCGCCTCCTGCGCGGCGGCGGCGGCCGAGGTGTCGAAGTCGACCATCGCCACGTCGACGGTGTCGCCGCGGGCGCCGTCGATCCCGGCGGCGCTGTCGACCAGATCGCGGATGCTCTGCATGTTGACGCCCTGCGCAGCCGTGGCGTTCAGCGCGACGGACACCGTCTGGCGGGCCACCGTGCCCGACGGCACGCTCATGGTTTCGGTGACCTTGTCGACCGCGTTGTTCTTCGTCGCCGACTCGTTGACGTACCCGTCGCCCGCGGCGCCGTCGGCCGTCGCGGCCTCGCCGTCGCCGCCCGCGGGCACGGCGATGTTGTCGGGGCCGAGCACCCCGGTGGTGCCGGTGCCGGTGCCGGCGCCGTCCGGGCCGTACTGCTCGGTGGTGCTCGACTCGTTCAGCGCGAGGGGTCCGCTCTCGGGCTCGGTGAACGACTCGGTGACGCGCGTGCCCGAGTTCTGGTCCAGCTGAGCGGCGACCACGACCGACGAGTTGCCGACGCCGACGACCTTGTCGAGCATGGTCTGCACGGCCGTCTGCACCTTCGTCTCGTACTCGCCGGCCTCGCCCGCGCCTCCTCCCGTCGCCCCGGTGCCGACCTCGGAGAGCACCGTGCCTGTCGAGTCGGTGACGGCCACGCCGGTCGGGGTCATGCCCTCGACGGAGGCGCTGGTCAGGTTGACGATCGCCTGCACCTGCTTCGTGGTGAGCGAGACCCCCGCCTGCGTCTCGACGAACACCGACGCCGTCGGGTCGCGCTGCTCGGCGACGAACACGGTCTCCTCGGGGATGGCGAGCTGCACGGTCGCGTTCTTCACGCCCTCCATCGCCTTGATGGTGTTGGCGAGCTCGCCCTCGATGGCGCGCTTGTAGGTGACGTCCTGCTGGAACTCCGACGACGTGACACCCATCGTGTCGAGCAGCGTGTAGCCGCCGGTGCCGGCGGTCGAGGGCAGACCGGCGGCCGCGGCGGTGAGGCGCTCCTGGTAGACGTGCTCCTCGGGCACGAGGATCGTGTTGCCGCCGGCGGTCAGCTCGTACGGCACCCCGTCGGCCTGCAGCTGCTCGACGATGGCGCTCGCGTCGGCCGGGTCGACGCCGCTGAACAGCGGCGTGTAGGTCGGCTTCGACAGCCACGCGGACAGCGCGACGACGCCGAGCACGAGGGCGGCGAGCAGGATGACCGCGATGGTCTTCTGCGCGATCGAGAAGCCCGCGAGGGTCGCGCGCATCCGGTCGAGCGAGTTCTTGACGGCGGTGGGCATCAGGCCTGCATCCTCATGATCTCGTTGAAGGCGTCGACGCCCTTGTTGCGGACGGCGCTGACGAGCTCGAGGGTGACCTGGGCGCGGGTCGCCGCGATGGTCGCATCGTGGATGTCGGTCAGATCGCCGGTCACGGCCTTCACGGCGAGGGTCTTGGCCTCACCCTGCATCTGCTGGAGGCCCTCGACGGCACCGGCCATCGACGCGCCGAAGGTCGCCCCGGAGGCGCTGGTCGCGCCTCCTCGTCCGGTCGCGTCGAGAGCGCCCGCGGCACCCGACGCGCCACCGGCCCCCTGCAGCAGCGAGGCGGCGTCGGCGTAGCCGGACGGTTGGACGGCTCCGAGAGCCTGGATCGCCGAGAGGGGCATCAGCCACGTCCGATCTGGAGTGCGGCCTCGTAGGCCGTCTTGGCACGGTCGACGACAGCGGCGTTGGCCTGGTAGCCGCGCTGCGCCATGATCAGGTCGCCCATCTGGGCGCCGAGGTCGATGTCGGGCATCCGCACGTAGCCCTCGGCGTCGGCGAGCGGGTGGTCGGGCGAGTACGTGACGCGCCCGGCCTCGCTGCCGTAGCGGTCGGCTCTCACGAAGACGCCCGAGGTGCCGTCGCCCTCCTGCACCTCGATGTAGCGGGCCTGGAACGCGGTGTCGTCCATCGACTTGACCGTGTTCGCGTTGGCGATGTTGTCCGAGACGGCGTCGAGCCACTTGCGGTGCACGGTCAGGCCGGTGCTCGCGATGCCGATCGCGTCGAAGGCGGTCATCAGCTCGTCCTGAACGCGGCGCGCACGGCCGTCAGCTCGGAGTTCATCGCCTGCGTCGCGAACTGGTACCGCAGCACGGTGTCGACGTTCGACAGCGTCTCGGTGTCGAGGTTCACGTTGCTGCCGTCGGTGCGCGTCGGCTCGAGCGAGCGGGCCGTGGTCGCCTGGACCGCCCCGCCGCCCTCCGCGACCGACCGGCCCAGCGCCTCCTCGAACTGCACGCGCTTGGCCTGGTAGCCGGGCGTGTTCACGTTGGCGATGTTGTTCGCGATCGACTTCTGGCGCAGCGACAGACCGTCGAGGGCGCTCTGCAGCGCCGCTTGCGTCACGGATTCGAGTGGCATGGCCGTCCCGGGGAGGTTCGAGGTGCCCTGTGCGTGCTGCTGCGTGCGTGCTGCGTGCTGCTGCGTGCTGCTGCTGCGTGCTGTGTGCTGCTGCGTGTTGCGTGCTGCGTGCTGCGTGCGTGCTGCTGCGTGCGTCGGGCGGGGGCCGATCCGTGGCCGGGTGGGCGAGCGATCCGTGCTCACGTCGCTCTATCGACGTCGGGAGCCGCGCCGTAAGCCCCCACCCCGTACTGGGGGGTGCATCGAAGTGACGCGAACGGGCCCCTCCGAGCTCGCGACCGCCCCCTTTGCGTCACTTCGACGAGCTGGGGGGGGCGAGCCGGGGAGGCGCGTCGCCCGTCAGACGCGCAGCAGCGGCATCGAAGTGACGCAAGCGGGCCCCTCCGAGGCCGCGGCCACCCCCTTTGCGTCACTTCGACGAGCGGGGGGGGGGGGAGGCGAGCCGAGGAGGCGCGGCGAGCGTCAGACGCGGAGCAGCAGCATCGAAGTGACGCAAGCGGGCCCCTCCGAGGCCGCGACCACCCCCTTTGCGTCACTTCGACGAGCCGGGGGGACGGAGGCGAGCCGAGGAGGCGCGGCGCACGTCAGACGCGCAGCAGCACCATCGAAGTGACGCGAAAGGGGCCTTGGGAGGCCACGACCGCCCCGTTTGCGTCACCTCGACGAGCCGGGGGGCGCGGGAGGAGGCGCGGCGCGCGTCAGGCGCGGGAGTAGCGGTGCTCGGGGCGGCCGGTCGCTCCGTAGCTCAGCCTCATCGTGACGAAGCCGTCGGCGGCGAGCGCGGCGAGGTACCGCTGCGCGGTCGCCCTCGACACACCGACCCGAGCAGCGACGTCGGCGGCGGAGAGCTCTCCGTCCGAGCCCCCACCGGCGCCCGCACCCGCACCGGCACCGGAACCCGCACCGGCACCGGCACCCGCAGCACCCCCACCAGCACCCGCACCCCCACCCCCACCAGCACCGGCACCCGCACCCGGCACCGCGAACTGCTCGAGCACCGACTGCTCCGTCGCCGAGCGCGACGGCGACGCCGCCTTCGCCGCGTCGCCCGAGTGCAGGATGCGGAGTGCGCGTTCGAGGGCCTCCTGGTCGACGCTCCCGCGGTCGTCGAGCACGTTGCGATAGCGCTGATAGGCCCGCAGCCGGTCGGCGAGCACGCCCGAACCGAACGGCTTGATCAGGTAGCCGACGACCCCGCGCCGCAGCGCGCGCCGCACGGTCTCCCCGTCGGAGGCCGCGCTGAGCACGAACGCGTCGACGTCGACCTCGCGCAGCAGGTCGAGGCCGCTCCCGTCGGGCAGGTGCACGTCGAGCAGCAGCAGGTCGACGGGGGTCTCGGCGAGCACGCGGCACATCTCGGCGACCGTGCCGACGGGCGCCAGCGCGCGGAACCCCGGCACCTCGTCGACCTGCCGCCGGTGCAGCTCGGCCACGTAGAAGTCGTCGTCGACGACGAGCACGGTCAGGTCGGGGGTGGTCACGGGTCGATCCTCTCAGGAGGCGCGGGCGGCTGGACGGCGTCGGCCAGACGCGCGCAGAACACGGCACCGTGGCCGTCGCCGCCGGGCGAGCCGAGCCAGACGTCGCCGCCGCGCCGCCGGGCGATGTCGCGCGAGAGCGGCAGACCGAAGCCGAGCCCGTGCACGCGCGAGGGGTCGTCCGGGTCGACCGCACCGTCGGGCGGGAGCGACGCTGCCCCGCCACCGGCGTCCGAGCCGCCCGCCGCCCGCTCGAACAGCGCGTCCGCGTCGGCGACGCCGCGGCCCGAGTCCATCACCGACAGGTGCAGGTCGGTGCCGTCGTCGAGCACCTCGACCTCGATCCACGCGGGGCTGACGTCGCCGGCGACCGCGGCGCGCACGGCGTTGTCGACGAGGTTGCCGAGCACCGTGGTGACGTCGCCGGCCTCGACGACCGTGCCCGACACGAGCGTCTCGGGGCCGAGCTTCAGCAGCACCCCGCGCTCGGCGGCCTCGACCCCCTTCGCCCCGAGGAACGCCTGCAGATACGGCTCGGTCAGCCGATCCGCGTGGGCGACCGGGTAGCGCAGCGGACCGTGGTCGAGCACGTCGGCGAGGTAGCCGCGCGCCTGCTCGGTGCGACCGAGCTCGAGCAGCCCGGACACGGCGTGCAGCCGGTTGGCGAACTCGTGCCGCTGGGCGCGCAGAGCGGTGGTCATCGCGCCCACCGCGTCGAGGCGGCGGGTCAGCGCCTCGACGTCGGTCCGGTCGCGCAGCACCGCCACGCGTCCGAGGTCGACTCCGTCGTGCGAGACCGCGCGCACGTCGACGAGCAGCACGTGCGGCCCGACGACCAGCGTCGTGTCGGCGGGGCCGGTGCCGGTCTGCGGGGCTCGACCCGCGCCTCCTCGGCCATCCGGCGACGTGCCGACCAGCATCTCGACGAGCACGCCCGGCAGCTCGAGCGAGTCGACCCGTCGGCCCACCACCGGGCCGGGCGCCAGGCCGAGGAGGCGCGGTGCCAGATCGTTGCAGACCGTCACCACCCCGTCGCGCGAGACCGCGAGCACTCCCTCGGCGACACCGCCGAGCACGGCCTGCTGGTTCTGCACGAGGGCGGCGAGCTCCTCGGGCTGGAGCCCCAGGGTCAGCCGGTCGAGGCGCCGACGGATGAGCACGGAGGCGACGACGCCGATCGCCAGGGCGAGCAGGGCGACGCCGATCACGGGGAGGCTGTCGCGCGCGAGCGTCTCGTAGACGCGCGCGGGGGCGTAGCCGACGCTGACCTCGCCCACCACGTCGGCGGCGTCGGCGACGCGCGCGGACCCGGCGTCGCCTGACCCGGTCGGAGCGCCGGCCCCGCCCGGGACGTCGGCCGATCCGCCTGCCGAGCCCGCGCCTCCTGCACCGGATCGCGGGTCGTCCGCGGTGGGCGCCACGATCGGCACCTTGGCACGGGCCGACTCGCCGAGCGTGCCGCGCTCCCACGAGACGACCTCCTCCCCGCGGAGCGCCGCGTCCGGGCTCGTGCTGACCCGCTCGCCGATGCGCGTCGGGTCGGGGTGCGCCAGACGGACGCCGCGGTCGTCCGTGATGACGACGAAGAGCGCTCCGGTGCGCAGCTGAGCCGCGACCGCCGTGCGCTGCAGGTCGCCCGCGGCCAGGGCGCCCTCGTCGATCGGCGTGCCGTCGACGCTGAGGGCCGCGACCTCGGCCCGCACATCGGTGTCGGAGGCGACGCTCTGCGCCACGGCGAGCGCCGTCGACTCGGCCTCGCGGGCCAGGCGCTGCACGGCGATCGCGGCGAACACGGCGCTGGTGAGCACGACGATGGCGGTGACGACGGCGAGCTGCAGCAGCAGCACCTCGGTCGCGAACCGGCGGGGGCGGAGGCGGGCGCCGGGCCGCGAGCGCGGGCGTGAGCTGTCGTCGGTCACGTCGGCCAGGGTACCGGGCGCGGTCTCGGCGACCCGCGCCTCCTGCGATCCCTGCCCACGCTGCTCGCGTTGCGGCCCGCGGGTTCGGCGGGTTCCCGTCATCGGCGGCGGGTCAGCGCTGACCCGCCCCCGATGACACGAACCCGCCCCACCCCCGCGACGCACCCCCGCGCGCGTGAGCAGAACGCGCAGAACACGACCAACGCGCGATAGTCGGCGAATGCGCAGAAGCGCGACGCGACCGAGGAGGCGCGGCTAGCGTGCCCGGACACGCTCGGCTCCCCCACGGTGCCGCTCACGGACGAAGGAGTTCGGATGCTCGTCGTACTCGGTTACCTCATGGTGCTGACCTTCATGGCGCTGATCATGACCAAGAAGCTGTCGCCGATGCTGGCCCTGATCATGGTGCCGACCATCTTCGGGCTCTTCGCCGGCGCGGGTCTCGGCATCGGCGACATGGTCATCGAGGCGATCGGCGATCTGGCCCCGACGGCCGCGCTGCTGATGTTCGCGATCATGTACTTCGGTCTGATGATCGACGTCGGGCTGTTCGATCCGCTGGTGCGGCTCATCCTGCGCGTGACCGGCAACGACCCCGCGAAGGTCGTGCTCGGCACGGCGCTGCTCGCCGGGGCGGTCTCGCTCGACGGCGACGGCTCGACCACGTTCATCGTGACGACCGCGGCCATGCTGCCCATCTATCTCAAGCTCGGCATGAGCCCCGTGGTGCTGACCTGCGTCGCGGGTCTCGCCAACGGGACGCTGAACATCGTGCCGTGGGGCGGCCCGACTGTCCGTGCGGCGGCGGCCCTCGGCGTGCAGCCGAGCGACATCTTCGTGCCCCTCGTGCCGTCGCTGATCGCCGGCCTCGTGCTGGTCTTCGTCTTCGCATGGCTGATGGGGCTGCGCGAGCGCCGCCGCCTCGGCACACTCGAGATCGGCGACTCGCGCCTCGGGGCCGCGGCGGCTGCGATGTCGCCGCTCTCGCAGGAGCTCGCGACCGCCTCGCGCGGCGGCGGCACCGGCATCCCCGGGGTCGGCGTCTCGATGTTCACCAGCCCGACGGTCGCCCTCGGAGTGCGGGGCGGGCGGGCCGACGGCAGCCGCGCCGACGCACCCGGCGAGCGCGCGGTCGACAACCCCGCGGGCGCTGGCGCTGGCGCTGGCGCGGGCGCGGCGGCCTACGGCGGCAACGAGAACGGCACCCCCGGCGGCGCGACCCTGGCCGACACGATGCTCGACCCCGACCGCCCGACGCTCCGCCCGAAGATGATCTGGTTCAACCTCGTGCTGACCGTCGCCGTGATGGTGCTGCTGGTGGCCGACCTGTTCCCGCTCGCCTACGTCTTCATGGTCGGCACGGCGATCGCGCTGCTGGTGAACTTCCCCCGCGTGAAGGAGCAGTCGGCCGAGATCGTGGCGCACGCGCCGAGCATCGTCGGAGTCGTCTCGATGGTCTTCGCCGCCGGCGTGCTGATCGGCGTGCTGAACGGCACCGGCATGGTCGACGCGATGGCGCAGTGGCTGGTCGACGTGATCCCCACCTCGATGGGCCCGTACCTCGCGGTGATCACCGGAGTGCTGAGCCTGCCGCTCACCTTCTTCATGAGCAACGACGCCTTCTACTTCGGCATCCTGCCCGTGCTGGCGCAGAGCGGCGCGGCGTTCGGCATCGACCCGGTCGAGATGGCGCGGGCGTCGGTGGTCGGTCAGCCGGTGCACCTGCAGAGCCCGCTCGTGCCGGCGATCCTGCTGCTCGTCAGCCTCGCGAACGTGAACCTCGGCGACCACCACAAGAAGGTGCTGTGGCGTGCGGCGATCGTGTCGCTCGTGATGCTGGCCGTGGCGATCGTGGTCGGCGTCATCCCCTGGGGCTGACCCGCGCCTCCTGCCTCCCCCACCAGCCACAGCGCCAGGTTGTGGACAAGACGCCAAAATCAAACGTGGCGTCGTGTCCACAGCCTGGCGTCGTGACGCCGGCCCCTCGCACGCCGTGCGGCGAGGCGTCAGCCGAGGGCGTCGAGGTACACGGGCCGACCGGGCTCGTGCGAGGCCTCGACCCGGCGGACGGCGCCGAGCTGCTGCTGCACCGCGGAACGCGCCTCCACGAGACGGGCCACGAGCACCGACTGGCGAGAGAGCACCGAGGAGGCGCGGTCCGACAGAGCGGCCGGCATCGGCCCCAGCCCCGTGGGCGGCGCCCAGGGGAGCGGGGGCGCGGGCGGGCTCGACGCGGCTCCGGCCGGCTCGACCCCGCTCCGCTGCTCGACCCCGCTCCGCTGCTCGACCCCGCTCGGCTGCTCGACCCCGCTCCGCTGCTCGACCCCGCTCGACGGCCCCGGCCCCGGCCCCGACAGCGTCCGCTCGGCGTCGTCCAGCCAGCGCTCGAGGTCGTCGAGCACGGCCGACCACCGCGGGTGATCTCCCACCCCGCCAGCCGCCGCAGCAGACTCAGCCGACACCCGAACCCGACATCCCGGCGCCCGACGCGCGCCCCTCGGCCTGCAGCGACGCGGCTGCCTCGTGCCACGTCTGGCGCAGCGGTTCGAGCAGCGCGATCACCTCGCGGGTCACGGCCACGTCGCGATGGATGTTGGCGTTGACCAGGGCGGTCGACGAGTACGTGTAGAGGGCGAGCAGGCCCTCGCCGCCGTCCCACACGTCGATCCTGAGCGACGACGACAGCTCGGCGACGATCGCCTGGGCGTGCAGCAGCTGCTCCGAGGCCGCGGCCCAGTCGGCGGCCGTCTGGGCGACCTCGGCGCGCGACAGGTCGAGCAGCAGGCGGTCGTAGAGCATCGTGACGAGCTGCACGGGCGTCGCCGACTGCACGGCCTCGGCCGTGTACCGGGCGCGCTGCTTCTGCACGACGGCGGTCGGGGCGGACGAGGCGGCGGCGAAGGCCGCGAACGAGGTGGCGTCCATCAGCTGCTGCTCGCCGACAGGCCCGCGAGCTGGCTGGTGATGTAGCTCTGCTGGGCGGTGAGGGCGCTGAGGGCGACCTCGAGGGCGGAGTAGGTCTTCTGCAGGTTCTCGCGTCGAGCGGCGAGGCGGTCGTCCCAGATGCCGACCCGGTCGTTCAGGTCGCGGACGACCGACTGCTGACCGGTGATGACCTTCGTGAGCGATCCGTCGAACTTGTCCGAGACGGCGGTCGACGTCGACGCGACGCGCTCGGCGATGGCGCTCATCGTCGCCTGCACCCTCTCGGGGTCGGCGGCGAGGGCGGCGGCGAACTTCTCGGCGTCGACCGCGAACTGCCCGGTCTTCGCGTCGATCGAGATGCCGATCGCGCTGGGCGACTGTCCGTCGACGGGGCTGAGGACGGCATCGGTCAGGCGCTGCGTGATGCCCCGCGTGGTCGAGTCGCCGCCGAAGACGCCGGCGGTGACCGTCGTGACGCCCGCCGCGCTGGTCGAGGTCGACGCGGCGCTCTTGCCGGCGATGATCGTCAGGGCGGCGTTGACCCCGGCGACGAGGTCGGTGGCGACCTTCGTGGCGGCGGTCGCGTCACGGGCGATCGAGAGGTGCACGGGCTCGGTGGTCACGGCCGACACCGTCACCGAGACGCCGGGGATCACGTCCGCGAACGTGTTGCTGCTGCTGGTGACGACCTGCTCGGCCGCCGTCCCCGCCCACAGCGTGATCGAGGCGTCGCGCGCCTGCGAGATCACGGCCGCGCCGGGTTCGGTCATCAGGTCGGTGGCCGTGCCCGCGGCGACGTCGGCGGCGCTGCCGCGGTGCACCTCGAAGCCGCCCTCGGCCCCGGTCTTCTCGCTCGAGAGCTGCAGTCGGTACCGGACGGCGCCCGAGGCGTCCGTGCCCGAGGCGACCTTCACGGCCGTGACGCCGGCGGCCGACGCGTTGACGGCCTTGACGACGTCGTCGAGCGACGAGGAGGCGGCGGTCACCTCGGTCACGGCTCCCGACGCCGAGACGAAGGTGAGGGTCGCCGGCGAGTCGGGCCAGGCCGCCATGGCCGCGGTCACCGCGGTCTTGGACGACGCGACGGCGCCGACGACGAGGTCGACCGAACCCGAGACGGCGCCGGCGGAGGTCTTCGCGGTCACGGCGGTCGAGCTGCTGGTCGGCGTGAAGAGCGAGAGCGAGCCGGTCTTGGCGGTCGCGGCGGCGAGCGTCGCCAGCTCGGCGATCTTCGTGTTCAGCCCCTGCAGGGCGGAGACGAGCGTCTGCCCGGCGGTGGCCTTGTTCTTGAGGATCGTCTGGGGCACGGCCTCGGACTGCATCAACGAGTTGATGAGCGCCGTCGTGTCCAGCCCGCTGACGAGACCGTCGATGCCGAACGAGGCCATGCGGTGCTCCTGTCGAGGGGTGGTGGGCGTGCGGATCAAGGGGACTGCAGGAGGCGCGGTGACCGTGTCGAGACCGGGTGGCAGGAGGTCGCAGGATCAGCTGCGACCCCTCGCCACCCGGTCTCCGAGCGAGGCGGGTCGAGACGTCAGCCCCGTGCTGGGAGCACGGAGCCGGGCCCCGGTCCGACTAGCGGAGCAGCGACAGGACGCTCTGCGTGCTCTGGTTCGCCTGGGCCAGCATCGCGGTGCCGGCCTGGCTGAGCACGTTGGAGCGCGTGTACTTGACCATCTCCTCGGCCATGTCGACGTCGCGGATGCGCGACTGAGCCGCCGTGAGGTTCTCCTTCGCGACGTTGGTCGACGCGATCGAGTGCTCGAAGCGGTTCTGCACGGCACCGAGCTCGGAACGAGCCGACGACACAGCGGTGATCTGCTCGTCGAGCGCCTCGATCGAGGTCAGGGCGTTGGCGGCCGAGTCGAAGGTCAGACCGGCGACGGTCGTGGCGACGGCCGTGATGTCGGTCAGGCTGACCGAGATCTGGTCGTTCTCCGCGACCGAACCGGCGCCGACCTGGAACGTCAGGGTGCCGGTGCTGTTCAGCAGGTCGATGCCGTTGAAGTTGGTCGAGTTGCCGATGCGGGTCAGCTCCTCGCCGAGGGCCGTGACCTCGGTCTGGATGGCCGTGCGGGCGTCCGCGTTGTTCGAGTCGTTGCCGGCCTGAACAGCGAGGTCGCGGACGCGCTGGAGGATCGAGTGGACCTCCGTCAGTCCGCCTTCTGCGGTCTGCACGACCGAGATGCCGTCCTGGGCGTTGCGTGCGGCCACCGTGAGTCCGCCGACCTGCGAGCGCAGGCCCTCGGAGATCGCGAGACCCGCCGCGTCGTCAGCGGCACGGTTGATGCGAAGACCGCTGGAGAGCTTCTCGAGGCTCTTCGACAGGTCGTTCTGCGTGCTGTTGAGGTTGCGGTAGGTGTTGTTGGCCGCGAGGTTGGTGTTGATCTGCATACCCATGGTGTTCTCCTCCGTGACTGGGTGTTGTTCGTCGGCCCATCCGTGGGCTGACACCGGCTACTGTCGACCGGCTCACGACGCGCGTTAGTGCGACGTCGAAAGTTCTCGGGGCGGTTCAGACCGCGGTGCTGAAGCCCTGGGGCTCGGGGTCGCGCAGGGCGCGGGCGATGCCGATGGCCGCGTTCGTCGCGACGCGCGACAGGTAGGCGCTGCGCCGGGCGGGCGCGGTCTTCGACACGGGTTCGAACCCGGCGTCGGGGTCGTCGGCGTAGTGCGCGGCGAGTCCGTCGCGCAGCAGACGAACGGCCTCGGTGCGCTGCTGCGAGACGGCGCTGTGGGTGATCCCGAGCTCGTCGGCGATCTCGGTGACGGTGCGGTCGCCGAAGTAGACGCCCTCGATGATCAGGCGCATGCGCTCGGGGAGGGCCTCGACGGCGGCCCGCAGGTAGCGGCTGCGCTCGTCGACGAGCAGGTCGTCGCCCGGCAGCGGCAGGTCGCTCGAGAGGTGGTCGGCGATCGTGTCGTCGAGGGTCGAGACCGTGCGGCCGGCGTCGCTCAGCGCGGACTGCGCCGCCTGACGGTCGACCCCGAGGGCCGAGGCGAGCTCGTCGACCGACGGGCGCCTCCCCAGCGACGCGGTCAGCGCCTCCTGGGTGGCCAGGGTCTCCTTGATGCGCTTGCGGGTGCCGCGGCTGGCCCAGTCTCCCGAGCGCATGTCGTCGGCGAAGGCCCCGACGATGCGGGTGCGGGCGTAGGCGCCGAACGGGATCCCGAGGGTCGGGTCGAAGGCGTCGGCCGCCTGCACGAGCGCGATCGCGCCGACGCCGGCGAGGTCGTCGCGCGACAGGTGCGTGGCGCGGGCGCAGACCTCGGAGACGAGGTAGCCGACGAGCGGCAGGTTCTCGACCACCAGGGCGTTGCGTTCGGTGCGGTTCATCGCTTGCTCCCAGCAAGAGGGTCCGTCAGGACAGGTGTGGATCGCGGGCGCGACGAACAGCCCTCTGATCAGGGCTGATGTCGAGACGCACGGTCTGAGCTGCGGGTAAGCGACTGGTGCGGTCGAGACGCGTGTCGGACGCGTCGAGACGGGGGTTCGTGCTTCGGGGTGTCGGGGTCGTGCGGGGGTCGTGCGGGTGCGTGATCGGTCTTCGGGGTGACCGGTCGGGCTGGTCGACGACCCTCCCTGCATCGGCAACGCTATCGGCGTCCACTCAGCCTGCGGGGCGCCTGTGTGACCCCAGTCAGGGGGAACAGGTGTCGCGTCTGTGGAGGACAGCACCCGTACCCCCTCCCCCGCAGTGGGGTGCCGGAGCGACTTCCGGTCGACCCCGGCCACCCGCTATGCGATCGGATCCGGCGACCGTCTGGCGCGCCTCGCTAACGGCGGCGGGGGTGGCGTCGATAGTCCTCCTCGTAGGGGACATCACCGCTCCCCCGCCGAGATCATCGACACCCGACCGAGGAGACCCCATGGGCGCGAACGAACTGTCCGCGCTGCTCTGGCGTGAACGCGAGCTGCTCGAGCTGCTCACCTTCAAGCTGGAGGAGGAGCAGCTGCTGCTGACCGCCGGTCGCACCCGCTGGATCGACCACGCCACCCGCGAGGTCGAGCAGGTGCTCGACCGGCTGCGGACCGCCGGCCTCGAGCGCAGCGTCGAGGTCTCCTCCGTCGCCCAGCAGTGGGGGACGGACGAGGAGGCGCCCCTCCGTGACATCATCGCCGCGGCTCCCGCAGGCCCCTGGGGCGAGATCTTCACCGCCCACCTCCGGGCGATGACCGACCTCACGGCCCGCATCGCGCAGCTGCGCGACGAGAACGAGCGCTTCCTCCGCGCCGCGGCCCGCGCCACCCAGGAGACTCTGGCCGCGACGACCGACGACGCGACCGCCGCGGCGGGCGCCATCTACGACGCGACCGGCTCGACCGCCGCCACCGCCGCCGGGCGCCGGGTCGGCACCCCGGGCGGCACCACCGCCTCCGGCGGGCACCTCTTCGACGGGAGCCTCTGAGCATGGGCAGCACCTTCGGCGGCCTCAACACGGCCTACACCGGTCTCGTCGCGGCCCGCACGGGTCTCGACGTGACCGGTCAGAACATCGCCAACGTCAACACCGACGGCTACACCCGTCAACGCATCACGACCTCGTCGATCGAGTCGCCGGCCCGGGCAGGCATCTTCAGCGCCGGCGTCGTCGCCGGCCAGGGCGTCTCGATCGACGCCATCGCCCGACTCGGCAACCAGGTCGTCGACGGGCAGGTGCGGAGCGCGGCCGCGACCGCCGGGTACCAGTCGACCCGCGCCTCCGCGATCGCCACCCTCGAGGCGTCGCTCGGCGAGCCCTCGACGAACGGCATCTCGAGTCAGCTCAACGCGTTCTGGTCGGCCTGGGGCGACGTCGCCAACAACCCCGGCGACGCCGGGCCCGCCGCCGTGCTGATCGGTCAGGCCACCTCGCTGGCCGCCGCGCTCTCGGCCGGGCACCGCGCCGTCGACGAGCAGTGGGGCGGGTTGCGCGCGCAGAGCGACGGACTCGCCGCCGAGCTCAACTCCGCCGCCTCGCAGGTCGCCGACCTCAACGCCCGCATCCGCACGAACACGCAGCTCGGGGTCGGCTCGAACGAGCTGATCGACGCCCGATCGCTGCTCACCGAGCGCATCGCGACGATCGCCGGCGGCACCGTCCGCGACGTCGGCGACGGCACGGTCGAGGTGCTGATCGGCGGCGATGCCCTGGTCAGCGGCACCTCGGCCCGCGCGGTCGCCGTCACCGGCGGCTACAGCATGGCGACGGCGACGGCCGGTGTGGCCGTCGAGTGGGCCGACCGCCCCGGCCGGTCGATCCCGCTGACCGGCGGCAGCCTCGCCGGCACGGTCTCGCTGTTGCAGCCCGCCACGGGCGGCGTCGGCGGCACGCTGGCCGAGGCCGCCGCCTCGTACGACGCCCTCGCCACCCAGCTCGCGACGCAGATCAACGCCGTGCACCGGACGGGCTTCACCGCCGACGGCACGGACGGTCACGACTTCTTCGCTCTGACGCCCGGCGGCTCACCCGCCCGCAGCCTCACGGTGCTGCCGACGGGGCCCGGCACGATCGCCTCGGGCGACGGCGCAGGAGGCGCGCACGACAACACGGTCGCCCTCGCCGTCGCCCAGATCGGCGTCGGAGCCGGCTCGCCCGACCGCACCTGGTCGGCCGTCGTCGCGACGATCGGCGCGACCGCGAAGAGCGAGTCGCAGCAGGCCGCGCTCACCGACCTCGCCGCGAGCTCGGCCAAGAACCGTCAGCTCTCGGGCGCAGGCGTCAGCCTCGACGAGGAGAACGTCAACCTGCTCTCGTACCAGCACGCCTACCAGGGGGCCGCCCGCGTCATGACCGCCATCGACGAGATGCTCGACACCCTCATCAACGGCATGGGCCGGGTCGGGAGGTAACGGACGATGATCAGCCGCGTC
This sequence comes from Frigoribacterium sp. CFBP9030, assembly GCF_034045195.1. Taxonomy (NCBI): domain Bacteria; kingdom Bacillati; phylum Actinomycetota; class Actinomycetes; order Micrococcales; family Microbacteriaceae; genus Frigoribacterium; species Frigoribacterium sp. CFBP9030. Next base: position 2,680 of record NZ_JAXCWG010000010.1, on the reverse strand, counting down.
ACCGACCAGATGAACAGCCTGCGAGCGCAGCAGCACCTGATGTCGAGCAAGACCCGTGTCGCCGAGAGCCAGGACCGCGCGTCGAGCCTGCAGAGGATCGGCAGGCCCTCCGACGACCCGACCGGCGCCGCCGAGGCCATGCGCGTGAAGAACCTGCAGGCGGCCGCCGCCCAGCAGTCGCGCAACGCCGACGACGGCGACGGCTGGCTGTCGACCGCCGACGGCGCCCTCTCGGCGGCCGACTCGATCATGGCGAAGGTGCGGCAGCTCACCCTCCAGGGCGCCAACACGGGCGCCACGGGGCCCGCTGCGCTCGAGGCCATCGCGATCGAGCTCGAAGGCCTGAAGAAGGACCTGCTCGGCACGGCCAACACCAGCTACAACGGCCGCAGCGTCTTCGCCGGCACCTCCGACGCCGGCGTCGCCTGGACCGACGACTACACCCACACCGGGTCCGAGAGCGGCACCGTCGTGCGTCGCGTCGGCCCCGAGACCACCGTCCGCGTCGACGCCGACGGCCGGACGGCCTTCGGCACCGGCGACGACTCGGTGTTCCGCCTGATCGACGACATCGTGACCGACCTCCGCGGCGGGGTCAACGTCAGCGCTCACCTCGCCGACATCGACACTCGCGTCGGCGACCTCCGCGGCGTACAGTCGTCGGTCGGAGCGAGCCACGCTCAGCTATTGAGAGCCAAGGACACCCTGATGGACACCAAGGTCGGACTCGAGGCCCAGCGATCCGGCATCGAGGACCTCGACCTCGGGCAGGCCGTGCTCGAACTCAAGCTCCAGGAGAACAGCTACCAGGCGGCGCTCGCCGTCACCGCCCGGGTCGTCCAGACCTCGCTGATGGACTTCCTCCGATGAGCGGCATCACGCGGACCCCGGTGCGCTTCGTCGCCCCGCCGTTCGGCCTCGAGCCGAAGGTCGACTTCGTGCTCGACGAGATCGAGGGCGCCGTCGGCCTCTTCGCCCTGCGCGCCGTCGACGCCGCCGTCGACGCCGCCATCGACGCCGCCGTCGACGCCGCCGACGTGCGGCTGTTCGTGCTCGACGCGTCGGTGCACCTGACCGACTACTCGCCGGTCATCACCGACGAGCAGACGGCGCTGCTCGAGCTGACCGACGCGGACGACGCGATGCTCCTCGTCGTGGCGACCCCCGCCTCCTCGGGGATGACGGTGAACCTGCTGGCGCCCGTCGTCGTCAACCGGGTGACCGGGGCGGGTGCTCAGCTGATCCTCGAGGGTCAGGACTGGCCGCTCCGGGCGGAGCTCGGCCCCCGCTGACGAGGCCGCCCATCGGTGTCCTCCAGAGTGCGGACACCCGCGTCACGGTCCGTTAACGATGGAGCGATCGGGCCCTCCGGGGTGCTCGCCATGCTGTCTCATGGGGTGATGCACGAGGCGCGGAAGACCACCCCCCGGGGGCACCGCGCCGTCCGCCCGCGGCTGCTCGCCACGGGTCTCGCGCTCACCGCGGGTCTCCTGCTCGTCGCCGGCTGCACGAGCGAGGTGCCCACCGCCGGGCCCGCGCTCTCCGACGCCTCGTCGTCGTCGGCGCGTTCGAGCGGACCGGCCGACGTCGGGCCCTCGCCGGTGGCCGCCACGACGAGCACCGACGGGGTCACGATCGCCGACGACGCCGAGACGACCGACGTCGCCACCGGACTCGAGGCGCCCTGGTCGGTCGTCCGACTCGACAGCGGCTCGGCGCTCGTCAGCCTCCGCGACAGCGGCCGCGTGGTCGAGCTCACCGCCTCGGGCGAGCTGCGCGACGTGGCGCGGATCGAGGGCGTCGTGCACGAGGGCGAGGGCGGGCTGCTCGGTCTCGCGGTGCTCGGCGGAGCCCCGTCGTACCTCTACGCCTACCTGACCACCGCCGACGACAACCGCATCGTGCGCGCGCCCATCACGGGCACGGCCGGCTCGTACGGGCTGGGCGGCGTCGAGGAGGTGCTGACCGGCATCCCGAAGGCGTCGAACCACGACGGCGGGCGCCTGGCCTTCGGCCCCGACGGCATGCTCTACGCCACGACCGGCGACGCCTCCGACCCGACCGCCGCGCAAGACCCCGACTCGCTCGGCGGCAAGGTGCTGCGCCTCTCGCCGACCGGCGCCGTGCCGTCCGACAACCCGATGCCGGGCTCGCCGGTCTACACGCTGGGGCACCGCAACCCGCAGGGCATCGCGTGGGACGCCTTCGGGTCGCCGTGGGCCGCCGAATTCGGTCAGAACACCTACGACGAGCTGAACTCGCTGTCGCCGGGCTCGAACTACGGTTGGCCCGAGGTGGAGGGCCGCGGCGATGACGGCGACTTCCTCAACCCGGTGCTGCAGTGGTCGACCGACGACGCGAGCCCGAGCGGTCTCACGGCCGTGGGCTCGACGCTGTTCCTGGCGGGGCTCGGCGGCGAGCGGCTGTTCGAGATCCAGGTGCCGGCGACCTCGGCGGCGACGCCCACCGAGCGGTTCACCGGCGACCGGTCGCTCGGCCGCATCCGCGACGTGCTGCCCGGGCCCGACGGCACCCTCTGGCTCGTGACGAGCAACACCGACGGCCGAGGCTCGCCCGGCGCGGACGACGACCGCATCGTCTCGGTGCCGCTGACCCGCGCGCCCTGACCCGCGCCTCGCCCGCCGCGCCTCCCCCCGCGCGCGCCCCGCGCCCCGCGCCC
>NZ_JAXCWG010000001.1:377703-498347 GCF_034045195.1 Frigoribacterium sp. CFBP9030 | reverse complement strand
GACAATCCGCCACACGTCCAAACCTCCACGCATCCCGGGCGTGTCGCCGCCGAAAACCCCGGAAACATCACGATCCCGCCCCAGAACGCCGCACACGGCCGCGCAGAGGCGACCGTGATCAGCGACAGACCCCTCCCTCGGGCCCGTTCAGGGGGCTCGGGCGGAGAACACGAGAGGCCCGCATCCCCTGGAAGGGATGCGGGCCTCTGTCCGTGGGGCGATGCGGTCAGCTGCGGACGCTCACACCCGCGAGCGTCTTCTTGCCGCGACGCAGGATGGCTCGTCGACCGACGAGCAGCGTCTCGCCCACCAGGGCGTCGCCATCCGTGACCCGCTCGTTGTTCAGGTAGACACCGCCCTCCGTCGCAGCCCGTCGGGCTGCACCCAGTGATGAGACCAGACCGGTCTCGACGAGAGCGCGCGCCACTGTCGTGTCGGCGTCCACCTCCGCGGACGGCAGCTCGGCCATCGCGCTGACAAGGGTCGACTCGTCGAGGGCGCCGAGGTCGCCGTTGCCGAACAAGGCGGCCGCCGCGTCGATGGCCGACTGCGCGGCGGATTCGCCGTGGACCAGCCGGGTGACCTCCCATGCCAGGGTGCGCTGCGCCTCCCTGGTGAACGGACGCTCGGCGACGACCGTCTCGAGCCGTTCGATCTCGGCCCGGTCGAGGAACGTGAAGACCTTGAGTCGGGACACCACGTCGGAGTCGTCGGTGTTGAGCCAGAACTGGTACATCGCGTAGGGGCTGGTGAGCTCGGGGTCGAGCCACACGGCGTTGCCTTCGCTCTTGCCGAACTTCGTGCCGTCGCTGTTGGTGATCAACGGCGTGCCGATGGCGTGCACCGCGACGCCCTCGGTGCGACGGATCAGCTCGGTGCCGCTGGTCAGGTTGCCCCACTGGTCGCTGCCGCCGGTCTGCAGCACGCAGTCGTACTCGCGGTACAGCTCGCGGAAGTCCAGCCCCTGCAGGATCTGGTAGCTGAACTCGGTGTAGCTGATGCCGGCGTCGCTGTTCAGACGGGCGCTCACCGCATCCTTCTTCAGCATCGTGTTCACCCGGAAGTTCTTGCCGATGTCGCGGAGGAACTCGATGGCGCTGAGCGGCGCCGTCCAGTCGAGGTTGTTGACCACGCGCAGGCCGTTGTCACCGGAGGCTTCGAGGAACTTCACCACGTGGGCGCGGATGGACTCGACCCACTCGGCCGTCTGCTCGGGTGTCTTCAGCACGCGCTCGGCCGTCGGTCGCGGGTCGCCGATCAGACCGGTCGAGCCGCCGACCAGACCCAGCGGTCGGTGACCGGCCAGCTGGAGGCGGCGCATGGTCAGGAGCTGCACGAGGTTCCCGAGGTGGAGACTCGGCGCGGTCGGATCGAAACCGCAGTAGAACGTGATCGGCGGGCCGGCGAGCAGGGTCTTGAGGGAGTCGGCGTCGGTCGAGACGTGCACGAGGCCCCGCCAGACGAGCTCGCTCCACACGTCGTCGAACGTCGGGTCGTTTCGCTGGCCGGCCAGGACGTCTGCCGTCGATTCACTGGTCACCCGAGAACGGTACCAGCGTCAGCCCCGCCGACCGGTGCGCCTGGCGGCCGATCGGTAGACGGACACCGTCGGATCCCCCGCGATCCAGAACCGCCAGGGGCGGCTCTCGTGCCCGCCCTCCCCCGCGACCCCGACACGCGGCCCGGTCTCGACGACGGGCGACGGACTGGATGGGAGCTCGAGCGACAGCCGGCCTCCGCCGAGGCGGGTGCCGTCGTCGGCGAGGTCGACTCCGAGAGCCGACCCGAACCTCCCCGGCCCCCTCGCGAGATCGACCGCGCCGCGCGACGTCGTCCGTCTCGACCGGGCCGTGTCGACGCCCTCCACGACCTCCCCCGACCGCAGGAGGAGACCCGATGCCTCGCCGACCGGGCCGCAGACGAGGTTGACGCAGCGGTGGATCCCGTACGACAGGTACACGTAGACCGTGCCGGCCGGACCGAACATGCTCGAGTTCCGAGCCGTCCTCCCCCGGTGGGCGTGCGAACCCGGGTCGTCGCCGACCCCCAGGTAGGCCTCGACCTCGGTCAGCCGGACGGCCACGTCGCCGAGGCGGACGACGGCCCCGAGGAGGCGCGGCGCCACCTCGAGGGCCGCCCCCGACAGCAGACGGGTCGCGTCGTCCGCCGGGGTCGACTCCATGGGCCTAGAAGAAGTCCTGACCCGTCGTCACCACGATGACGACGACGGCGACGAGGACCACCACGCTGACCGCGACCACGACGGGCAGCAACCAGGCCCGCCCTCGTCGCGGCTCGGACGGGCGTCGATCGCTCACGACGCCCTCGGGTCGAGATCGCGGGCCAGCCCGGCGACTCGCGCGGTGAGTGCCTCGAGCTGCTCGGCGACGCGCTCGGGTGCCGTGCCTCCGGTGCCGCGACGACTCGCGATGGAGCCCTCGACGGTCAGCACCGGGCGGATCTCGGGGGTGAGATGCGGGGACACCGACGCGTACTGCTCGTCGGTCGGCTCGTCCAGCTCGAGCCCGTGCTGCTCGCAGAAGCGCACCAGCTCGCCGCTGATCTCGTGGGCGTCACGGAAGGCCACGCCCTGACGGACCAGCCATTCGGCCACGTCGGTGGCGAGCGAGAAGCCCTGCGGCGCCAGCTCGGCCATCCGCTGCTCGTCGAACTGCAGCGTCGCGACCAGACCGGTGAACGCGGGGAGCAGCACCTCGAGCTGGGTGACCGAGTCGAAGACCGGCTCTTTGTCCTCTTGCAGATCGCGGTTGTACGCGAGAGGCAGGCCCTTCAGCGTCGCGAGGAGACCCGTCAGGTTGCCGATCAGACGACCCGACTTGCCGCGCGCGAGCTCGGCGATGTCCGGATTCTTCTTCTGCGGCATGATCGACGATCCGGTCGAGAACGCGTCGTGCAGTCGGACGAAGCCGAACTCGCGCGTCGACCAGAGGATGATCTCCTCCGACAACCGAGACAGGTCGATGCCGATCGACGCGGCGACGAAGGCGAACTCGGCGACGACGTCACGACTGGCGGTCGCGTCGATCGAGTTCTCGGTCGTGCGGTCGAAGCCGAGATCGCGGGCGACCTGATCAGGGTCGAGACCGAGCGAGCTGCCGGCCAGGGCGCCGGCCCCGTAGGGCGACGCCGAAGCACGGTGCGACCAGTCGCGGAGACGCTCGAGATCGCGCACGAGAGGCCACGCGTGGGCCAGGAGGTGATGCGCGAGCAGGACGGGCTGCGCGTGCTGCAGATGCGTGCGCCCGGGCATGACCGCCGTGGGGTGGGCCGACGCCTGAGCTGCGATGGCGTCGACCAGGTCGACGACGAGTCGCGAGATGGTGGCGGCATGGTCGCGCAGGTACAACCGCACGAGAGTGGCGATCTGGTCGTTGCGGCTCCGACCGGCCCGCAGACGGCCGCCGAGCTCGACCCCGGCGATGCCGATGAGACCGCGTTCGAGGGCCGAGTGGACGTCTTCGTCGGAGTCCGCGGCGACGAACGTCTGATCGGCGACGTCGGACTCGAGCCGGTCGAGCGCGTCGAGCATGGCGGTCAGCTCGTCGTCACCCAGGTAGCCCGCGGAGGCCAGGGCGCGAGCGTGGGCCCGTGACCCGGCGATGTCGTAGGGCGCCAGCTGCCAGTCGAACTGCGTCGACCTGCTCAGCGCCGCGAGCTCGGCGGAGGGCCCGGAGGCGAAGCGGCCGCCCCAGAGGGTGCCCGCCTCGCCTGCGCGCTGGTTCGGCGTCGTCTCGTCGGCCACTACTGCTGGGCCAGGTCGCGGCGGGCCGAGATCTTGCTGGGCAGCGACCAGATCTCGATGAAGCCCTTCGAGAGCGACTGGTCGAACGTGTCGCCGGTGTCGTAGGTGGCGAGGTCGAAGTCGTAGAGGCTCGAATCGCTCTTCTGACCGGTGACGACGGCACGACCGCCCTGCAGCTTGAGACGGATGTCGCCCGACACGTACTTCTGCGTGTCGTCGATGAAGACGTCGAGCGAGCGCTTCAGGCCGGAGAACCACAGACCGTCGTAGACGAGGTTCGACCACTCGGCCTCGACGCCGCGCTTGTAGCGGCCGAGATCGCGCTCGATAGTGAGGGCCTCGAGGGCCTCGTGCGCCTGGATGAGCGCGACGGCCCCCGGAGCCTCGTAGACCTCACGGCTCTTGATGCCGACCAGGCGGTCCTCCACGACGTCGATGCGGCCGACGCCGTGGGCCCCGGCGAGCTCGTTCATCTTCTCGACGATGCCGAGCGGCGTGTACGCGACGCCGTCGATGGCGACCGGGATGCCGGCCTCGAAGGTCACGACGACCTCGTCGGCGGGCTTGATGACCGACGGATCTTGCGTGTACTCGTACAGGTCTTCGATCGGCGGGTTCCACGGGTCTTCGAGGAACCCGGTCTCGACCGCGCGTCCCCAGACGTTCTTGTCGATCGAGTAGGGGTTCGCGGCGCTCTGACGGATCGGCAGGTTGTGCTGCTCGGCGTAGACGATCGCCTTGTCGCGGGTCAGCGCGAGGTCGCGGACGGGCGCGATGCTCGTCAGGTCGGGTGCGAGGGCGGCGACCGCAGCCTCGAAGCGCACCTGGTCGTTGCCCTTTCCGGTGCAGCCGTGGGCGACGCTGTCCGCGCCGAGCTCCTTCGCGACGCGCGCCAGGTGGCGGGCGATCAGCGGACGGCTGAGGGCGCTCACCAGCGGGTAGGTCTTCTGGTACATGGCGTTCGCCTTGAGGGCGGGCATCAGGTAGTCGCGCCCGAACTCCTCCTTGGCGTCGACGACGACCGACTCGACGGCGCCGCAGTCGAGGGCGCGCTGACGGATGTCGTTCATGTCCTCACCGCCCTGTCCGACGTCGACGGCCAGAGCCACCACCTCCTTGCCGGTGGCGTCGGCGAGCCAGCCGATGCCGACCGAGGTGTCGAGGCCTCCTGAGTATGCGAGGACGACGCGTTCCGTCATGGTTCTCCTTGGTTCGTATGAGGGGTGCGGGGCCGGTGGCCCGGACTGTGCCGGGCCACCGGATGTTCGGGGTGCGGTCGCAGGGCGACCGCGACTGCTCGGAGCCTGTGCGTCAGTGCTCGAGCAGCCAGGTGAGCAGTGCCTTCTGGGCGTGGACGCGGTTCTCCGCTTCGTCCCAGATGACGCTGGTCGGGCCGTCGATGACCTCCGTCTCGACCTCGTAGCCGCGGTCGGCGGGGAGGCAGTGCAGGAAGATCGCGTCGTCGTCGGCCTCGGCCATCAGGGCCCGATCGACCTTGAAGCCGCCGAAGACGGCGACCCGCGCCTCCTTCTCGTCCTCCTTGCCCATCGACACCCAGGTGTCGGTGACGACGACGTCGGCCCCGGCGACCGCCGCGTGCACGTCGGAGGTGACCTGCACGGACCCGCCGGTGGCGGCGGCGATGCGCTCGGCGTCACGGACGACGGCCTCGTCGGGCTGGAAGCCCTCGGGGGCCCCGATCCGCACGTGCATGCCCGCCGTCGCGCCGGCCAGGAGGTAGGACTGGCCCATGTTGCAGCGGCCGTCGCCCACGAAGGCGACCGTCAGACCGGCCAGCGTGCCCTTCTTCTCGCGGATCGTCTGCAGATCGGCGAGCAGCTGGCAGGGGTGGAAGTCGTCGCTCAGCGCGTTGACGACGGGGACGGTCGCCCCCTCCGCCATCTCCTCCAGACCGGACTGCGCGTAGGTGCGCCAGACGATCGCGGAGACCATCCGCTCGAGCACACGGGCGGTGTCGGACGGGGTCTCTTTACCGCCGAGCTGACTGTTGGCCGTCGCGATGATCAGCGGGCTCCCGCCGAGGTCGGCGATGCCCACCGCGAACGAGACCCGGGTGCGGGTCGACGACTTGTCGAAGATGACGGCGACCGTCTGCGGGCCCTCGAGGGGGCGACGCGACCACCGGTCGGCTTTGAGCTCGTCGGCGAGGTCGAGGACCTCGAGCAGCTCGCTCGGGCTGAGGTCGTCGTCGCGGAGGAAGTGGCGGGTCATGCGAGACCTTTCAGGACGGGGGCGAAGAGGGCGATGAACTCGTCGATCTCGGCGTCGCCCACGATGAGAGGCGGCGCGAGTCGGATGCTCGAGTCGTTCGGAGCGTTGATGATGAGGCCGGCGTCGAGCGCGGCCGCGGCGAGCTCGGCCGCGACGGGCTGCGTCAGGCCGATGCCCACGAGCAGACCGCGCCCCCGGATCTCGCCGATGAGCGGCGAGTCGAGTGCCGCCAGCGCGGCCCGGAGGCGCTCGCCCTGGACGACCGCGTTGACGATGAGACCAGAGTCTTCGATCTCGCGGAGGACGGCGTTGGCGGCCGCGGTGGCGAGCGGGTTGCCGCCGAACGTCGTGCCGTGCTGCCCGGCCTCGAAGAGCGCCGAGGCCTCGCCGAAGGTGACGAGGGCACCGATGGGCACGCCGCCGGCGATCCCCTTGGCGACTGTGATCGCGTCGGGGACGACGTCGAACTGCTGGAAGGCGAACCAGGAGCCCGTCCGACCGACACCCGTCTGGATCTCGTCGAGGACGAGCAGGGCGCCGTGGCGAGTCGACAGCTCACGGGCCTTCTCGAGGAACCCCTCGGGCAGGTCGAGGACACCCGCCTCGCCCTTGATCGGCTCGACGAACAGGGCGGCCACGTGATCGTCGAACGCCGCCTCGAGCGCCTCGACGGTGCTGTCGATGTGCTCGACACCGCCGACCATCGGCTCGAAGGGCTCGCGGAGCGCCGGCTTGCCGGTCAGCGCCAACGACCCCATCGTGCGACCGTGGAACGAGTTCTGCAGCGCGAGGATGCGCGTCTTCGAGCCGTCACCGCGATTGAGACGGGCCAGCTTGAAGGCCGCCTCGTTGGCCTCGGCGCCGCTGTTGCCGAAGAACACACGACCGGCGTCGCCGGCGCCCGTGATCCGCTTGAGGCGCTCGGCCAGCTCGAGCTGCGGCTCGGTCGCGAAGTAGTTCGACACGTGGATGATCGACGCGGCCTGGGTCGACAGGGCCTCGATCAGGGCCGGATGCGCGTGACCGAGCGCGTTGACGGCGATGCCGGCCAGGAAGTCGAGATAGCGCTTGCCCTCGACGTCGAACACCGAGCAGCCCTCGCCGTGCGACAGCATCACCTTCGGGGTGGACAGCGAGCCCATCAACGAGTCGCCGAATCGGCGCTGCCAGGTACCGCCTTGGGTCTGGATCATGGTCACGACTGTCCTTTCTTCTCGGTGCCGTCGTCGACGGCGGGGGTGTTCGAGGAGGTGACGACGGGCGCGCCGTACGACGCCGCCCGGTCGTCGGGGATGACCTCGGTGCCCGACCCGCGCTGGGTGAAGACCTCGAGGAGGATGGAGTGGGGGATGCGCCCGTCGATGATGGTCGCTCCCCCGACGCCGCCGACGACCGACTCGAGGCACGCCGTCATCTTCGGGATCATGCCCGACTCGAGCGACGGCAGCAGATTGGTGAGCGCCGAGACGGTGATCGCGGCCACGAGCGACTCGCGATTCGGCCAGTCGCTGTAGAGCCCCGGCACGTCGGTCAGCATGACGAGCTTCGTCGCGCCGAGCGCGATGGCGAGGGCGCCCGCCGCCGCGTCGGCGTTGACGTTGAGCGCCGAGTCGGGGTGGGCCTCGTTCGTCGCGATCGACGACACGACCGGGATGCGACCCGCCGCGATCTCGTCGAGCACCGCCCGCGGGTCGACCTCGGTGATGTCGCCGACGTGACCGAGGTCGAACGTCTGGCCGTCGATGACGACACCGCGGCGCCGCCCCTCGAAGAGCGTGCTGTCTTCGCCGGACACCCCGCGGGCGAGGTCGCCGTGCTCGTTGATCAGGTCGACGATCTCTCGGTTGACCTCGCCGGCGAGGACGTCGCGTACGACCGAGATCGCCTCGGTGCTCGTGTACCGGTAGCCCCCGCGGAACTCGCTCGGGATGCCGGCCGCCGCCAGCGCGGCCGAGATCTGCGGCCCCCCTCCGTGCACGACAACCGGGAAGAGCCCCGCGTAGCGGAGGTAGACCATGTCCTCGGCGAAGGCCCGCTTGAGGGCGTCGTCGACCATGGCGTTGCCGCCGAACTTGACGACGACCACCGTGCCGGAGAAGCGCTTGAGCCAGGGCAGCGACTCGATCAGGGTGGCGGCCTTGACGGCCGCGAGCTCCTGCTCGTCGCTGTGCACCACGTCGGAGACGGCCATCAGCTGGAGTACGCGCTGTTCTCGTGCACGTAGTCGTGCGTGAGGTCGTTCGTGAGGATCGTCGCCTCGTGGCCGCCCGACCGGAGGTCGACGAGCACGTGGACGGCGCGCGCCGTCAGGTCGACGGCGTCGCTCGGTCGATCGGGCGCCCCCGCGTGGCAGACGCGGACGCCGTTCATGGAGACGTCGACGTCGTAGGGATCGAACTCGGCCGAGGTCGTCCCGATCGCCGCAAGGACGCGGCCCCAGTTCGGATCGTTGCCGAAGACCGCGGCCTTGAAGAGGTTGTTGCGGGCGATCGAGCGCCCGACCTCGACGGCGTCGTCGTCGCTCGCGGCCCCGACGATCTCGATGCGGATGTCGTGCGAGGCGCCCTCGGCGTCGGCCTGCAGCTGCTCGGCGAGGTCGGCGCAGAGCTCCGTCACCGCAGCCCGGAACTCCTCTGCATCGGGGACGACGCCCGACTCGCCGCTGGCGAGGAGCAACACGGTGTCGTTGGTCGACATGCAGCCGTCGGAGTCGAGCCGGTCGAAGGTGACCCGCGTCGCCGAGCGGAGCGCGTCGTCCAACCCGCCGTGGTCGACGTCGGCGTCGGTCGTGAGGACGACGAGCATGGTCGCCAGACCCGGTGCCAGCATGCCGGCCCCCTTCGCCATGCCACCGACCACCCAGCCGTCACCAGCCACCACGGCCTGCTTCGGCTTCGTGTCGGTCGTCATGATCGCCGTCGCCGCGTCGAGGCCGCCGTCGGCCGTCAGCGCCGACGCCGCGGCGATCGAGCCGGAGAGGACCTTGTCGCGGAAGACCTGATCGCCGACGCCGATGAGACCCGTCGAGCACACCACGACGTCGCCGGCCGACACGCCGAGCGCCTCCGCGACCGTCTCGGCGGTGGCGTGCGTCGTCTGGAAGCCGAACGGACCCGTGAAGCAGTTCGCGCCTCCTGAATTCAGCACGACGGCCTCGGCGACGCCGTCGCCGACCACCTGCTGCGACCAGAGCACGGGGTGGGCCTTGGCCCGGTTGCTGGTGAAGACCGCCGCCGCGCTCTTGCGGCGCCCGCGGTTGACGACGAGGGCGACATCGGGTCGACCGCTCGTCTTGAGGCCCGCCGTGACACCGGCGGCGACGAATCCCTGGGCTGCGGTGACGCTCACGGTGCCACTCCGTTCACGGTGAGGCCCGCGGTCTCGGGGAGACCGAGGGCGATGTTGGCGGACTGCACCGCGGCGCCCGCGGTGCCCTTCGCCAGGTTGTCGATGGCGCTGACCACGACCAGCCGGTCGGCGTCGACGTCGACCGCGAGTCCGATGAGGGCGGTGTTGGCGCCGACGGTGTCGGCCGTGCGCGGGAACTCGCCCGCGGGCAGGAGGTGCACGAACGGCTCGTCGGCGTAGGCGATCTCGTACGCGGCGCGCACGTCGCTCTCGCTCACGCCGGGAGCCAGCGTGGCCGTCGAGGTCGCCAGGATGCCCCGCGACATCGGCACGAGGACGGGGGTGAACGAGATGCTCACCTCGGTGGCGCCGGCGACGCGGAGGTTCTGCTGGATCTCGGGCACATGGCGGTGGGTGCCGCCCACCCCGTAGGCCGACGCCGAACCGAGGATCTCGCCGGCGAGGAGGTGCGGCTTCAGAGCCTTGCCCGCGCCCGAGGGCGCGACGGCGAGCACGGAGACGATGTCGGTGCTCTCGACGAGACCGGCACGGACCGCCGGAGCGAGAGCCAGGGTGATCGCGGTCACGTTGCAGCCGGGCGCCGCGATGCGACGCTCGCCGACGAGCGCCTCGCGCTGCCGCGTGCCGTCGGCGTGGACGAGCTCGGGGAGACCGTAGGCCCACGCCCCGTAGAACTCGGTGCCGTAGAACCGGGCCCAGTCGGCCTCGTCGGTGAGGCGATGGTCGGCACCGCAGTCGATGACGAGCGTCTCGGCGGGCAACTCGGCCGTGATGGCCCCGGACTTGCCGTGAGGCAGGGCGAGGAACACGACGTCGTGACCGGCGAGGTTCTCGGCCGTCGTCTCGACGAGGGTCAGGTGCGCGAGCGAGCGCAGCTGGGGTTGCAGCGCGATGAGCGGCTGCCCGGCGTTCTGGAACGCCGTGACGGTGCGCACCTCGAAGTCGGGATGCGCGGCGAGGAGCCGGAGCAGCTCGCCGCCGGCGTAGCCGCTGGCGCCGGCGACGGCAACGGAATGAGGCATGGGTCCACCCTAATGTTCGATTCGGTCGAGGATCGGGGGCGGCGACGCCTGGCGAGTGTCAGTCGCGGAGCGCCGCCCCGAATCGCTCGCCGGCCAGACGGACGGCGCCCTGCTTGGCCTCGGTCGCCTCGGCGGCCGTCAGGGTGCGGTCGTCGGACCGGAATCGCAGGGCGAAGGTCAACGACTTCGAGGCGTCGGGCAGCCCCGCGCCGCGGTAGTCGTCGACGAGACGGACCGTCTCGAGCAGCGCACCGGCGCCCTCGCGGACGGCGGAGAGGACCTCGCCCGCCGAGACGTCTTCGGCGACGACGAGGGAGAGGTCTTGCGTGGCGGCGGGGAACGACGAGATCGGGGTCGGCTGCAGCTCGACGTCGGCGAGGGCGATGACCCGGTCGAGGTCGATCTCGCCGACGGCGACGACCCGGGGCAGATCGAGGTCCGCCGCACGCTGGGGCAGCAGCTCGCCGGCGTGACCGACGACCTCGCCGGCCACGACGACCTCGGCCGTGCGACCGGGGTGCAGCGACGGGTGCGAACCCTGACGGAAGACGGCCTCGGCACCCGCTGCACGGACGGCGACGCGGAGATCGTCGAGCACGTCGGCGAGGGACGCCGGGAGGGCGGCCTGACCGGGCTGGCGGTCGATCGCCTGGCCGAGCGCGAGCACGGCCAGGTGCCGGGGCTGACGCGGGATGCTCGCCTCGAGCGACGCGAGCACCTCGACGGAGGGTCGTTCGGCGCCGAGCGGCACGCTCTCGGTGCCGTAGGCCCGGTCGGCCTCCGGCAGGAAGACGGTGCCGGTCTCGAACAGCGACAGGTCGACGAGCCCGCGTGACGAGTTGCGTCGGGCGATCTCGAGCAGACCCGGGACGAGCGAGCGACGCAGCTCGGGCGCGGCGACGTCGAGCGGATTGGCGAGCCGGACACCGGGGCCGCCCGCACCGTCGAGACCGCCGAAGGCGGCGTTCTGCGCGGAGCTGACGAACGGGTAGGCCGCGACCTCGGTGGACCCCGCGGCGGCGAGCGACGACGACACCTGACGGCGCAGCTTCTGCTCACGCGTGAGACCCCGCCCGGGAGGGGCGACGGGCAGCACGGACGGGATGCGGTCGTAGCCGGTGATGCGCGCGACCTCTTCGACCAGCGACGCGGCGTCGACCAGGTCGGGACGCCAGGACGGCGGTGCGACCGACCAGCCGTCGGCCGCCGGGACGACCTCGGCGCCGATCGACGTCAGCGCGTCGACGATCTCGGTCGACGTGTAGTCGACCCCGATCAGGCGGGAGGCGCGCTCGGCCCCCAGGGAGATGGCCGCTCGCGGAGCGGTCGCGTCGAGCGAGGAGCCCAGAGCGTCGGCGGTGCCGCCGCCCCATTCGACGAGGAGGTCGACGACGCGCTGTGCGGCGGGCGCCGAGACCCGGGGGTCGACGCCCCGCTCGAAGCGGCGCGAGGCCTCGCTCGGCAGCTTGTGCCGACGGGCGGACCGGGCGATCGAGATCGGGTCGAACGTGGCGGCCTCGATGAGGACGTCGGTCGTCGCGGTCGTGATCTCGGTGCGGGCGCCGCCCATGACCCCGGCGAGCCCGACGGCCCCGGTCGAGTCGGCGATGACGAGATCTTCGGGGTGCAGCGCGCGCGTCTTGCCGTCGAGGGTCTCGAGCTGCTCGCCGGTCTCGGCACGACGGACGGTCAGCCCGCCGTCGAGGGTCGCGAGGTCGTACCCGTGGATGGGCTGACCGAGTTCGAGCATCACGTAGTTCGTGACGTCGACCGGGAGCGAGACGCTGCGGACGCCGGCGAGACGGAGCCGAGCGGACATCCACGGCGGGGTGGCGCGCGAGGCGTCGACGCCTCGGACGACCCGCGTGACGAAGGTCGAGACGGCGGCGGCGCCTCGGACGGGAGCCTCGTCGCGGACCTCGACGGAGAAGCCCTCGCCCGGTGCGACCGAGACGGCCGCGGCGGGGTCGCGGAACGTCGCGCCCGTGGCGTGCGAGTACTCGCGGGCGACGCCGCGGATGCTGAACGCGTAGCCGCGGTCGGGGGTGACGTTGATCTCGACTGCGGCCTCGTCGAGCCCGAGGAGCGCGATGGCGTCCGTGCCGACCTCGGGGTCGAGGCCGAGCGACGAGAGCAGGAGGATGCCGTCGTGCTCGTCGCCCAGACCGAGCTCACGCGTCGAGGCGATCATGCCGTCGGACACGTGACCGTAGGTCTTTCGGGCGGCGATCGGGAACGGACCGGGCAGCACGGCACCGGGCAACGACACGACGACCTTGTCGCCGGCGACGAAGTTGTGCGCCCCGCAGACGATGCCGCGGACGTCGTCGGGACCGACGGCGACCTGGCACCAGTTGATCGTCTTGCCGTTCTTCTGCGGCTCGGGCACGAGTTCGAGCACCTGGCCGACGACGAGCGGACCCGTCACGTCGCCGACGTGCACGTCTTCCTCTTCGAAGCCGACGGACACGAGCGCCGCGTGGACGTGCTCGAGGCTGACGTCGCTCGGCAGGTCGACCCATTCGCCCAGCCAACTGATCGGTACCCGCATCAGACCACCATCCCGAACTGCTCGCTGAAACGGACGTCGCCCTCGACCATGTCGCGCATGTCGTTGAGGTCGTTGCGGAACTGCAGGGTGCGCTCGATGCCCATCCCGAAGGCGAAGCCCTGGTAGACGTCGGGGTCGATGCCCGCGGCCCGCAGCACGTTCGGGTTGACCATGCCGCAGCCGCCCCACTCGACCCAGCGCGCCCCGCCCTTGGCGTTCGGCTGCCAGACGTCCATCTCGGCGCTCGGCTCGGTGAAGGGGAAGTAGTTCGGACGGAGGCGGATCTGCGCCTCGTCGCCGAACATCGAGCGCGCGAGGTGCTCGAGGGTGCCGCGGAGGTTCGCCATGGTGAGCCCCCGGTCGATGGCGATGCCCTCGATCTGCGTGAAGACCGGCGTGTGCGTCGCATCGAGCTCGTCGGTGCGGAACACACGGCCGGTCGCGACGTTGTAGACCGGCAGCTGCTTGGAGAGCAGCGTGCGGATCTGCACCGGCGACGTGTGCGTGCGGAGCAGCAGGTGCTCGTCGACGGGATCGACGAAGAAGGTGTCTTGCATGGCGCGCGCCGGGTGGTCGGCGTCGAAGTTCAGCGCGTCGAAGTTGAACCACTCGTGCTCTAGCTCTGGGCCCTCGGAGACCTCCCAGCCCATGGCGACGAAGAGGTCGACCATGGTCTCTTGCAGGAGGGCCAGCGGGTGACGCGACCCCACCCGGCGACGAGACGGCAGGGCGGAGACGTCGACGGTCTCGTCGGCCAGCCGAGCAGTCTCTTCGAGCTCGACCAGCTCGGCCTCGCGGGTGGCCACGGCCTGGTTGACCCGTCCCCTGGCCTGGCCGACGAGCTTGCCCGCCGCGGCCTTCTGGTCGTTCGGCAGATCGCGCATCCCGGCGTTCATCCGCGCCAGGACGGACGCCTCACCCGTGTGCTGCGAGCGTGCGGTCTTGAGCTCGGCGACGGACGCCGCGGTCGAGATGGCGACCAGGGCGGAGTCGACCGCCGACGCGACGGCGTCTTCGGAGATGGGGACGGTGTCTGACACGAGAACCAAGCTTAGCGATCGTCGGGAGGCGACCCGCACCTCCTCGGCGCTCCGGGGAGGCGAGAGGGGGTGCAGGGAGGACCGGGTCAGGTCGATGTGGTCTGCGAGCCGCCCGTCGTCGCGTCGACGGACGGACGCCCGGCGCGCGCCAGCAGGCCGGGACCGCCGAGCCCGCCGCCGCGGGGCTTCTTCATCACGCCGCGGCGACCCGTCCGCCGGTCGACGATCCGGACGACGTAAGAGAACGCGAGGTTCGTCAGCAGGTACACGACGAGCACCACGGCGAAGAGGGTGAAGGTGTAGTTGCTGCCGTACGAGGTGCCGAGACGGTTCAGACCCCGACGCGTCAGCTCGACGTAGCCGACGATGTAGCCGAGCGACGTGTCTTTCAGGAGCACCACCAGCTGCGCCAGGATGATCGGCAGCATCTGGCGGAACGCCTGCGGGAACTCGATCGCGAAGCGGGTGCGCACGGGCGAGAGGCCGATGGCGAGACCCGCCTCGCGCTGCCCCTTCGGCAGGGCGGCGATGCCCGAGCGGAGAGCCTCGCCGATGAGGGCGCCGTTGTAGACGGCGAGTGCGGCGACGACCGCCCAGAAGGCTCCCGTCGAGAAGACGAGGAGGATGAACAGCATCATCAGCAGCACGGGCATGCCGCGGAAGAATTCGAGGACGATCGTCGTCGGAACCCGCACCCAGGCGGTGCGCGCCGTGCGGAGGAACGAGAACAGGACGCCGATGGCGACGGCCAGGACGGACGCCACCGCAGCGGCCCGCACGGTCGCGAGCCAGCCGCCCGCGATGTTCCGCCACAGGTTGCGGTCGAGGATGATGTCCCAGCGCGACGGGTCGAGCACGCTCGCCGTGACGGCGCCGTTCGCGCTGATGCGCGGGCGCCCGAGCAGGTAGACGAGGTACGCGACCAGGGCCAGCACCAGGACGACGCCGACCACCGAGATGATGCGCGACGTGCGGCGGGCCTTGGGACCGGGGGCGTCGTAGAGGACGTTCGTGCTCATCGCAGGACCGCGACCTTCTTCTCGACGAGGGCCGCGACGCGGCCCAGCGTGATGGTGACCACCAGATAGAACACGGCGACGGACACGAGCGTCGTGATGACCGCGTCGCCCCGGTCGTTGGCGATGAACCGGCCGGCCGCGAACAGCTCTGCGACGAAGAAGCCGCCGGCGACCGAGGTGTTCTTCGTGAGGGCGATGAGCACGTTGATCAGCGGCGGGATGACCATGCGGATCGCCTGCGGCATGATCACGAGGCTGAGCGTCTGGCCGAAGCCGAGGCCGATGCTGCGGGCCGCCTCGGCCTGCCCGACCGGCACGCCGTTCACACCGGAGCGGACTGCTTCGGCGACGAACGGCGACGTGTAGAGCGTGAGACCCACCACCGCGAGCGGGAAGTAGCCGATCCCGACGCCGAGGTAGGGCAGGACGAACGCGCAGAAGAACAGCACGAGAGTCAGGGGGATGTTGCGGATCGCCTCGGTGTAGACCGTGGCGAAGACCCGGAACGAGGCGACCGGCGAGATGCGGAGGGCCGCGACGACGAAGCCGATCACGATCGCGCCGACGGCGGACAGTGCCAGCAGCTGCAGCGTCGTGACGAACCCGCCCCAGAAGCGGGGCCAGTTCTCGGTCACGGCGTCGAAGCCGGGGATGACGTCCAAGGGGTTCACCGGGACTCCAGGTCAGAGGGCTGCCGAGAGGGCAGGAGGCGGTGGTGGGCACCGCGGGCGGGTCGCGCCGCGGTGCCCACCGGGGTGGTGACTAGTAGCGGTCGATCGCCGGGGGCTCGGGCGTCTCGAGCACGGCGCCCGCCGTGGACTCCCAGAGCTCGTCCCAGGTGCCGTCGTCTTCGGCCTCTTCGAGGGTGTCGTTGATGAACATGCGGAAGTCGGTGTCGTCGAGCGCCAGACCGATGCCGTAGGGCTCCTCGGTGAAGGGCTCGCCGACGACCTCGAACTCGCCCTCGTTCTGGTCGGCGAGACCGGCCAGGATCACGTTGTCGGTCGTCACGGCCGCGACCGCGCCGGTGCGGAGGGGCTCGAGGCAGTTCGAGTACGTGTCGGTCGCGATGATGTCGTCCGTGTACTCGGCGATGTTGGCCTCGCTGGTCGAGCCGCTGACCGTGCAGACGGCCTTGCCCTCGAGGTCTTCGGCGCCCTCGATGCCGTCGGGGTTGCCCTCGAGCACCAGCAGGTCCTGGCCGGCCTGGTAGTAGGGACCGGCGAACGAGACGACCTTCTTGCGCTCGTCGTTGATCGTGTAGGTCGCGATGACGAGGTCGACGTCGCCGTTCTGGATGAAGGGCTCGCGGTTGGCGGACACCGTCTCGACCCAGGTGATGCCGTCGGCGGGGATGCCCAGCTTGGCTGCGACGAGCTTGCCGATCTCGGCGTCGAAGCCCTGCGGGTTGCCGGAGCCGTCGTCGAGGCCGAACAGGGGCTGGTCGAACTTGGTGCCGATGGTGATCTCGCCGGCCTCGGCGAGGCGGGCCATCGTCGTGCCGTCTTCGAAGTCGGAGACCTCTTCGACCTCGACGGCGCTGTCGGGGGCGGCCGAGTCGGTGCAGGCCGACAGGCCGAGCACCGTGACGGCTGCTGCGGCTACGGCTACGAAACCTCTACTGAGTCGCATTCTGTTCTCCTTGCTGTGTGACCCGGACGCCGATCGGCGGACGGGGGCTCCGGGGTCGGGCCGCAGGACGGACACGCGGCGACGACGGGGTCTGTCGATCAGTGGGTGAGGATCTTCGACAGGAAGTCGCGCGCCCGATCTGACGTCGGCGCGGTGAAGAACTGCTCGGGGGTGCTCTCTTCGACGATCTCGCCGTCGGCCATGAAGACGACCCGATCGGCCGCCTTGCGGGCGAAGCCCATCTCGTGGGTGACGACGATCATCGTCATGCCGTCTTTGGCCAGCTGCACCATGACGTCGAGGACCTCGGTGATCATCTCGGGGTCGAGCGCGCTGGTCGGCTCGTCGAGGAGCATCACCTTCGGATCCATCGCGAGGGCGCGGGCGATCGCCACCCGCTGCTGCTGACCGCCCGAGAGCTGCGAGGGCATCTTCTGAGCCTGGTTCGCCACGCCGACGCGCTCGAGGAGCTCTATCGCCCGCTTCTCGGCCTCGGCCTTGCTGCGCTTGCGGACCTTGATCTGGCCCAGCGTGACGTTCTCGAGCACCGTCTTGTGCGCGAAGAGGTTGAAGCTCTGGAAGACCATGCCGACGTCGGCCCGCAGACGCGCGAGCTCGGAGCCCTCTTCGGGGAGGCGCGTGCCGTCGATCGAGATCGTGCCGTCGTCGATCGTCTCGAGCCGGTTGATGGCCCGGCACAGCGTCGACTTGCCCGAACCGCTCGGCCCGATGACCACGACCACCTCACCCCGGGAGACCGTCGTCGTGATGTCCTTCAGGACGTGCAGTTCACCGAAGTGCTTGTTGACGTGGTCGACGACGACGAGGGGTTCCATGCGACCACACAAACAGGTGGGTCTGACGGGCGCAAATTCACAGCGGATTCGTAACGCGATCGAAACGACACGGGCGGGCGCCTGTCGAGGCGACCCGCGCCTCCTGCAGGTCAGCTCCGGTGCGCGAAGGCGCTCTCGTAGAGGCAGACGGAGGCCGCGGTGGAGAGGTTCATCGACTCGGCGTGCCCGTAGATCGGAACGACGACGGCACGGTCGGCCAGCTTGAGGTCGTCGTCGGTCAGCCCTCTGGCCTCGTTGCCGAAGAGCCAGGCCGTCGGGGCCGAGAGGACGCCCTCGCTGCGCACCGCGAGCAGGTCGTCGCCCTTGACGTCGGCGGCCAGCACCTGGATGCCCGCCTCGGCGCAGCGCGCCACCACGGACGCGAGATCGGCGCCGACGGCGACCGGCACGTGGAAGAGCGAGCCCGTCGTCGCGCGGACCACCTTGGGGTTGTAGAGGTCGACGCTCCGACCGGTCATGATGACCGCGTCCGCGCCGGCGGAGTCGGCCGCACGGATGATCGTGCCGGCGTTGCCCGGATCGCGGACCTCTTCGAGGATGGCGATCAGACGGGGGCCGCCGTCGCCCGTGTCGGCGAAGACGTCTTTGACGGCGGTCGGGAACTGGCGGCAGACGGCGATGATGCCCTGAGGGGTCACCGTGTCGGACATCGCGGCGATGACCGCCTCGCTGACGAACTCGATCTCGAGCTCGGCCTCGCGGGCGGCCGCACCCACCTGCGGATGACGCTCGAGCGCCGTCGGCGTCGCAAAGAGATCGACGAGCAGTTCGGGCCGGAACGCGAGGGCCTCGGACACCGCCTGGGGGCCCTCGAGCAGGAACGACCCGGTGTCGGTGCGCGCGTCGCGCTTGGCCAGCTTCGCCACGGCGCGGACGCGGGGCGATCGGGGATTGTCGAGGAGGGAGGTGCTCACTCCCCCACTATGCCTCACCCGGCCTCGGGAGCCGGGACGCACGACGGCCCGGACGGTGAGACCGTCCGGGCCGGGGTGGTGCAGTGGCGCTGGTGACTACGCGGCAGCCTTGGGAGCCGAGGTGTCGGCGGGCAGCGCGGCCTTCGCGGTGGCGACGAGGCCGGCGAAGGTGGCGGGCTCGTTGACGGCCAGCTCGGCCAGGATGCGGCGGTCGACCTCGACGCCGGCCAGGGACAGACCCTGGATGAGGCGGTTGTAGGTCAGGCCGTTCTGACGCGACGCGGCGTTGATGCGCTGGATCCACAGACGGCGGAACTCACCCTTGCGGGCGCGACGGTCGCGGTACGAGTAGACGAGCGAGTGGGTGACCTGCTCTTTGGCCTTGCGGTACAGGCGCGAACGCTGACCGCGGTAACCCTCGGCACGCTCGAGGATCACACGACGCTTCTTGGCGGCGTTGACCGCTCTCTTGACTCTTGCCATTTTCTTGTTCCTCTACGTTCGTGTCAGCGGTCAGTGACCGAGAAGCTTCTTGGCGACCTTGGCGTCGGCGGGGGCGAGCACCTGGTCCTGGTTCAGGCGAGCCTTGCGCTTGGCGCTCTTCACCTCGAGGTTGTGTCGCATGCCGGCCTGCTGCTTCATGATCTTGCCGGAACCGGTGACCTTGAAGCGCTTCTTGGCGCCGGAGTGGGTCTTCTGCTTGGGCATGTCTTACTTACTTTCTTCTGTCGGTTCCGCCGGTGCGTCGGCCGGAACCTCGTCGGACGTCGGGTGCTTCGGCGCCTTGTTGGCCACCTTGCGAGCTTCTGCCTCGGCCTTGGCCTCGGACTTGTTCTTGTGCGGCCCGATCACCATGACCATGTTGCGGCCGTCGATGGTGGGGGTCGACTCGACGCTGCCCCACTCGGAGACGTCTTCGGCGAAGCGCTGGAGGAGACGGACGCCCTGGTCGGGACGCGACTGCTCGCGACCGCGGAACAGGATCATGGCCTTGACCTTGTCGCCGCCCTGGAGGAAGCCCTCGGCGCGCTTGCGCTTGGTCTCGTAGTCGTGCTTGTCGATCTTCAGACGGAAACGCACCTCTTTGAGGATGGTGTTCGCCTGGTTGCGACGAGCCTCCTTCGCCTTCTGCGCAGCCTCGTACTTGAACTTTCCGTGATCCATGATCTTGGCCACGGGAGGCTTCGAGTTGGGGGCCACCTCGACCAGGTCGAGTTCGGCCTCTGCTGCGAGACGCAGGGCCATGGCGATGGGGACGACACCGACCTGTTCTCCGGCAGGTCCGACGAGGCGGACCTCGGGGACGCGGATACGGTCGTTCGTACGGGGATCGCTGATGCGGAACTCCTCTGTCGTTGCTTCGTCACCCGCCGGACCGGTGGTCACGGCAGGGAAAGAGGAGTTTCGCGACGCGCTGCGCCATCCGAACGTCGTGCTCGGATGGTGCGACGGAACATCGCTGCACCCTGGCTGCCGACCCTCGAGGAGGATCGGCGGGGTACCAACAACCCGGTAACCTAATCGAACGGTCAAGCGCGGGTGGGAGAATCTCCACTTTCGCACCGAAGCAGATGCTTCGGAGCCTCGACGAGCTTAGCAGAGGATCTTCACGTGAGCCACACCCCCGAGCACTCCCCCGACTTCGCCTTCTCCGCCCCCGGCGACGAGGCACGCGACATCGCCGACGTGAACGCCGTGGAGGTGATCAACACCGTCGCCGTGCACCTGATGAGCGCGGCCGCCGTGAAGGTCGGGCTCGCCGACGACCCGCGCGCCCAGACCGACCTCGACGAGGCCCGCAAGCTCATCACCTCGTTGGCCGGCCTGATCACGGCCAGCGCACCCGAGATCGGCGATCAGCACGCCCGCGCCCTCCGCGACGGGCTGCGGTCGCTGCAGCTGGCCTTCCGTGAGGCGTCGGCGTTCCCCGACCCCATCGGCCAGGGACCCGGCGAGAAGTTCACGGGGCCGGTCAACTAGACCGCGCCTCCTGCCGCAGTCCCGCCGGGTCGGACCGCGGCGGAGCGTGCAGCCGCAGTCCGTCAGACGGAGACGACTTTCACGGCCATGCTGTCGACCCGGTCGGCGATGATCGCATCTGCGGCCCACGCCGTCTGAAGGCGGCCAAGCAGAGCCGTCAGCGCCTCGCGGTCGAGCCCGGCACGGACGCCCAGCTGCACGACGATCTCGGGGCCGCCCAGCCGGGCGCCCTCGTAGCCGGGGGCGATGACCAGGCCGGCCAGCGCCTCCTCGTCCGCCCCAGCGTCGAGGAAGGCCCGCAGCACGGTCTCGTCGGCGTGACTCGGCAGCCACGGCAGGTCTTGCGCGACCGCCCACAGGGCCGGTCGGCGCAGGGCGAACGCCGTGGGCGACCCCGGGTCGAGCACGAGCCGGTCGGTCGACTCGGACGCCGCCGCCAGGGCGATCCGCCGGGCGTCGGCCGGCACGGGACGCGCCGTGGCGCTCCAGACGGACAGCGCCGCCACCGAGGTGAAGGCGGGCAGCACGTCGCGCCCGTCGGGGCCCGCCACCGTCACGATGGACAGCTCCTGAGTCTTGTCGACCCGTCGCCCCTGCTCGTCGAGGTCCTCGTCGCCCGCGACCGCCACGAGGGGGACGAGCAGCCGCGCGGGTCGCAGCGCGTCGACGACGGTGTCTTCACCGACCTCGCCGAGGTGGAACCGCTTGAGAGCCTCGAGGAGGCGCGGGTCGGCCGAGCCGTCGTCACCGGCGAACGCCGTGTCGTGATGATCGAAGGTGCGACCCTCCCAGGGCCGACCGGCGCTGTCCGAGCCGGGCGTCGACATCAGTCGGAGGCGACGTCGAGGGCCGCGGCCAGCGTGAAGGCGCCCGAGTAGAGCGCCTTGCCGACGATTGCGCCCTCGAGGCCCTGCGGGACCAGCTCGCGCAGCGCGACGAGGTCGTCGAGGCTCGAGATGCCGCCCGATGCGATCACCGGGCGATCGGTGCGATCCATCACCTGACGCAGCAGATCGACGTTCGGCCCCTGGAGGGTGCCGTCCTTGGTGACGTCGGTGACGACGTAGCGGGCGCACCCGGCCTCCTCGAGACGGGCGAGGACCGTCCAGAGGTCGCCGCCCTCCTCCGTCCAGCCACGCGCGGCCAGCGTCGTGCCGCGCACGTCGAGCCCGACCGCGACGGCCTCGCCGTACTCGGCGATGACATGCGCCGCCCACTCGGGGTTCTCGAGGGCCGCCGTACCGAGGTTGATCCGCTTGACACCCGTGCCGAGGGCGTCTTCGAGGGAGCGGTCGTCGCGGATGCCGCCGCTCAGCTCCACGTTGATGCCCTTGACCTGCTTGATGACCTTCTTGATGACCGACCGGTTGTCGCCCCGCCCGAAGGCCGCGTCGAGGTCGACCAGGTGCAGCCACTCGGCGCCCTGGTTCTTCCAGTCGTCGGCCGCCGCGACGGGGTCGCCGTATCCGGTCTCGCTGCCGGCCTCCCCCTGGGTCAGACGGACGGCCTGCCCCCCGGAGACGTCGACGGCCGGGAACAGGGTCAGGCTCGGAGTCGTGCAGAAGTCGCTCATGTCGTCTCTCTCGCGGCGGCGCCGCGCGGATCGCGTCGGGGCCCCGCTGAGCGCGGGACCGGAGTCGGGTTCGGGAGGGTCAGAGTGTGCCGAGCCAGTTCGAGAGCAGCCGGATGCCCGGCCGCCCCGACTTCTCGGGGTGGAACTGAGTGGCCCAGAGCGGTCCGTTCTCGACGGCGGCGACGAAGCGGCCGCCGTGGTCGGCCCACGTGACGTGCGGCTGCGGGAACGGCGGGATCACGTCGAGGGTCCACGACTGGGCCGCGAACGAGTGGACGAAGTAGAAGCGCTCGTCGGCGACGCCGTCGAACAGCGTGCTGCCCTCGGGGACGTCGACGGTGTTCCAGCCCATGTGAGGCAGCACGTCGGCCTTCAGCTCGTCGACGACACCGGGCCATTCACCCAGCCCGCCCGCCGTCGCACCGCGCTCGACACCGCCCTCGAAGAAGACCTGCATGCCGACGCAGATGCCCATCACGGGTCGCCCGCCGGCCAGACGGCGATCGATGAGCTCGCCGCCGCGGACGGACTCGAGCGCGCTCATCACGGCGCCGAAGGCCCCGACGCCCGGCACGAAGAGGCCGTCGGCCGCCTGCACCCGGGCGCGATCGGCCGTCAGCTCGACGTCGGCCCCGGCGAGCTCGAGGGCCTTGACCGCCGAGTGGACGTTGCCGCTGCCGTAGTCGAGCACCACGACGGAGGGACGGGCCGTCACAGCGCGCCCTTCGTGGAGGGGATGCCGACCACCCGCGGGTCGGGCTGCACCGCCTGGCGGAGGGCCCGCGCGAAGGCCTTGAACTCGGCCTCGGCGATGTGGTGCGGGTCACGCCCGCCGAGCACCCGGATGTGCACCGTGATGCCGGCGTGGAATGCGATCGCCTCGAACACGTGGCGCACGAGAGACCCCGTGAAGTGACCGCCGATCAGGTGCAGCTCGAAGCCCTCAGGCT
Source organism: Frigoribacterium sp. CFBP9030 (assembly GCF_034045195.1). NCBI lineage: Bacteria > Bacillati > Actinomycetota > Actinomycetes > Micrococcales > Microbacteriaceae > Frigoribacterium > Frigoribacterium sp. CFBP9030. The sequence goes on along the minus strand of NZ_JAXCWG010000001.1, from coordinate 475,445 downwards.
CGCCGCCGTGCACGAGGTACGGGCGACCGGAGATGTCGACGACCGCCTGCACCAGGGCCTCGTCGAGCGGCACCAGGGCGTCGCCGTACCGTGCGATACCCGACTTGTCGCCGAGCGCCTGACGGAGCGCGGTGCCGAAGGCGATGCCGATGTCTTCGACCGTGTGGTGCGCGTCGATGTGCGTGTCACCCGTCGCCGCCACCCGCAGATCGATCAGCGAGTGCTTCGACAGCGCCGTCAGCAGGTGGTCGAAGAACGGGACGGACGAGTCGATGCTCGACGAGCCGGTGCCGTCGAGGTCGAGCGACAGCGCGATGCGCGACTCGCTCGTCTCACGCTCGAGGGAGGCCACGCGGGTAGGGGTCTGTTCGGTCACGAGGAGAGCCTAATGTCGCGCAGCGCCTCGAGGAACGCCGTGGTCTCGGCCTCGGTGCCCGCACTGACCCGGAGGTGGTGGGGGATGCCGAGGTTCCGCACGATGATGCCCCGGGCGAGCAGACGCTCGAACACGTCGGCCGGATCGTCGACCCCGCCGAACAGCACGAAGTTCGACCAGGTCGGCCAGGGCTCGTAGCCGAGCTCGGTCAGCACCCGGACGATCCGGTCGCGTTGGGTGGCGATCTCGCCGACCATGGCGAGCATCTCGTCGGCGTGGGAGAGCGCGGCGATCGCGGCGGCCTGGGTCAACGACGACAGGTGATAAGGGAGGCGCACCAGACGGAGCGCGTCGGTCACGGCCGGATGGGCGGCGAGGTATCCGACTCGCGCCCCGGCGAAGGCGAAGGCCTTGCTCATGGTGCGGGAGACGATGAGACGCGGCCGGCCTTCGAGCAGGGTCAGAGCGGTGGGCTGGCCGACGGGCATGAACTCCGCGTACGCCTCGTCGACGAAGACGATTCCGTCGGTCGCATCGTAGGCGGCCTCGACCGTGGCGAGGTCGAGGGGCGTGCCCGTCGGGTTGTTCGGACCGCAGAAGAACACGATGTCCGGTTCGGTGCGACGGATCTCGGCGACCGCAGTCTCGGGGCTGATGGTGAAGTCGACGTCTCGCGCACCCTCGACCCAGGTGCTCCCGGTGCCCGCCGCGATGATCGAGTGCATCGAGTACGTCGGAGGGAAGCCGAGGACGCTCCGCCCGGGGCCGCCGAAGGCCTGGAGGATCTGCTGGATGACCTCGTTCGAGCCGTTCGCCGCCCAGATGTTGTCTCGGGTGAGGCCGTGACCCAGATAGGCGGCCAGGGAGTCCCGCAACTGCGTGAACTCGCGGTCGGGATACCGGTTCACCTCGAGGACGGCCTGCGCGATCGATGCGACGATGTCGCGTGCGACGTTCTCGGGAATCGGATGCGTGTTCTCGTTGACGTTGAGAGCGACCGGCACCCTGGTCTGCGGTGCGCCGTACGGCGTCAGGCCACGGAGGTCGTCACGGATGGGAAGGTCGTCGAGACTGAAGGACACCGCTCCATGGTAGGTCTCCATCAGACGGAGTCCCGAATCGTCGGCCCTCGGCTGGCAGCGGTCGCGACCCCTCGAGGTCTCTTCAGACGGAGCCGCAGTCGACCGTCCGTCAGTCGGAGTACTGAGCGGGGACGGCGAGAGACTGCCCTGCCGCGACCTCGGTGCTGCTGAGGTTGTTCAACTGCACGATGTCGCTGATGACGTCGCGAGGGTCTTTGGTGGGTGCGATCTCGGACGCGACCTGCCACAGGGTGTCTCCCCCGTCGACCGTGACGTAGTCGAACGACACCGCACCGGCGGTGTCCGATGCGACTGCACCGGGCCCGGCGAGGAGCACGCCGCCGACGACACTGGCGACGAGCAGACCGACGGCGGTGCTGACGACACGACGCCCCCGCCGGGTGATGCGCAGCCGGACGCGCGGGGGCGAAGAGAAGGAGGCGACGGCGTCGTCGGTGGGGGTGGGAGTGGCAGTGGTGGTCGTGATGGCGCTCATGAGGTGGTCCTTTCACCGCTAGAGGAGACGTCCGTGTTCGTGCCCGGCGATCGGCCGGGAACACCGGGCACGAAGACGTGTTCCGAACATATCTTCGATCAAGGTCGATTTCAACCCCGATGTTCGATTTTCTCGACGTGGATCGGCGACACACTCGAACATGTGTTTCGCCGAAGACGCCGCATCGGATACGGTTTCGATCGGTGGTCCGAGTAGAACAGCGACCACCGACATCCACGGCAGGAGACACATGAGCGACGCGCAGCGCACCCGGTCGACCGAGACGGGCTCGGTCACGCGCAAGGAGCTGACGGCCAAGCAGACGTCGATCCTGACGGCCATCCAGCAGAGCATCGGACAGCGCGGATACCCGCCGAGCATGCGGGAGATCGGCGACGCCGTCGGTCTGAAGTCGCTGTCGAGCGTGACCCACCAGTTGAACCAGCTCGAGCTCGCGGGTCGCATCCGACGCGATCCGAACCGGCCCCGCGCCCTCGAGGTCCTCTCGACCGAGGCGCCCGCCCTCGCACCCGTGACGAGCATCCTCACGACGAGCGACGACGGCGACACCGCGCACGTCCCGATGGTGGGGCGCATCGCCGCCGGCATCCCGATCACGGCCGAGCAGCAGGTCGAGGACGTGATGCCCCTCCCCCGCCAGCTCGTCGGCAAGGGCGACCTCTTCATGCTGCGGGTCGTCGGCGACTCGATGATCGACGCCGCCATCTGCGACGGCGACTGGGTCGTCGTCCGGCAGCAGAACTCGGCGGAGAACGGCGACATCGTGGCCGCCATGCTCGACGACGAGGCGACGGTCAAGGTCTTCCGTCAGCGTGACGGCCACACCTGGCTGCTGCCCCGCAACAGCGCGTTCGAGCCGATCGTCGGCGACCACGCTCAGATCGTCGGCAAGGTCGTGGCCGTGCTCCGGTCGGTGTGACCCCGACTCGACGAACGACGAAGCCCCCCGCCATTTGGCGGGGGGCTTCGTCGTGGTCGACTCGGTCGGCTCAGCTCGAGACGGCCTCGCGGTCGACGAACGGCGACAACCACGCCACGTCGCTCGGGTAGACCCGGGCGTGCACGCGCGTGCCGGCCTCCTCGTACGCCGTCTCGACGACACGACCCGAGTCGTGGAGATGAGAGACGACGTCGCCCCTGTCGTACGGCACGAGCAGCTCGAGTTCGACGTCAGGGGTCGGAAGGGTCGAGGCGATGCGCTCGAGGAGCTCGTCGATGCCCTCGCCCGTCCGGGCGGAGACGAAGACCGCGGTCGGGACGAGGCCCTGGAGCACGAGTCGCTGGTCGGGGTCGACCAGGTCGCTCTTGTTGAACACCACGATCTCGGTGATGTCGCCCCCGTCGACCTCGCTGACGACCTCGCGGACCGTCGCGAGCTGCGCCGCCGGATCGGGGTGCGAGCCGTCGACGACGTGGACGATGACGTCCGACGCCGCGACCTCCTCGAGGGTGGAGCGGAACGCTTCGACCAGCTGATGCGGCAGGTTTCGGACGAAACCCACCGTGTCGGCGTACGTGAACGGCCGGCCGTCCGTCGTCGAGCTCTTGCGCACCGTCGCGTCGAGGGTCGCGAAGAGGGCGTTCTCGACGAGCACGCCCGCACTCGTCAGCCTGTTGAGCAGGCTCGACTTGCCCGCGTTGGTGTAGCCGGCGATCGCGACCGAGGGCACCTCGTTGCGGTCGCGATTGGCCCGCTTGGCGTCGCGCGCGGGCTTCATCTCCTTGATCTGCCGACGGAGGCGCGCCATGCGCGTGTGGATCCGTCGCCGATCGAGCTCGATCTTGGTCTCTCCGGGGCCGCGGCTGCCCATTCCGGCACCCGCGCCTCCTACCTGGCCACCGGCCTGCCGCGACATCGAGTCGCCCCAGCCGCGCAGTCGGGGCAGCAGGTACTCGAGCTGCGCCAGTTCGACCTGCGCCTTGCCCTCCCGGCTCTTGGCGTGCTGACTGAAGATGTCGAGGATGACGGCCGTGCGGTCGATGACCTTGACCTTGACCACGTCTTCGAGGGCACGTCGCTGGCTTGGCGCGAGCTCCGTGTCGGCGATCACCGTGTCGGCGCCGAGAGCCGCGACGGTCATCCGCAGCTCTTCGGCCTTGCCGCTGCCGAGGTACGTGCTCGGGTCGGGGTTGGGCCGACGCTGCAGCAGCCCGTCGAGGACGACGGCGCCGGCCGTCTCGGCCAGGGCCGACAGCTCGCGGAGGGAGTTCTCGGCGTCGGAGAGCGAGCCCTGCGAGTAGACGCCGATCAGGACGACGTTCTCGAGCCGGAGCTGGCGGTACTCGACCTCGGTGACATCCTGGAGCTCGGTCGAGAGCCCCGCCACGCGACGGAGCGCCTGGCGATCGTCGCGGTCGAACTGGTCGCCGTCCGAGCCGGTGTCGTGCAGAGAGCGGGTCTGGATCGCCTGCGCAGGCGAGAAGACGGTGTAGGCGGAAGCCCGGGACGCCGCACGGTCGAGCACGCGGGCGACGACGTCGTCACCCTGCTCGGAACGCTCGGCATCGAGCGGGTTCGTGGGGAGGTCTGTCATCGGAGTGATACTAGCCCTTTCGTCAGGCAGTGAGCGGGGAGCCGATTCGGCCGCCCGTGGGGATTGTCGATAGGTTGTGGGCCATGGCGAGCGAGCACTACTTCTCTTCGGAACCGGAGAGCCTGATGCGGCGCCGGACCATCTCGGTGACCCTCGCGGGCCGCGAACTCGAACTCACCACGGCCGCGGGCGTCTTCAGCCCCGATCGGGTGGACGCCGGGACGGCCGTCCTCCTGGCCGACGTGCCCACGCCGCCGACCTCGGGTCATCTGCTCGATGTCGGATGCGGATGGGGGCCCATCACCCTGAGCCTCGCGTTGTCGTCACCCGACGCGACGGTCTGGGCCGTCGACGTGAACAAGAGGGTGCTGGAGCTCGTGCGCGAGAACGCCCGGGCCGCAGGCCTCGAGAACGTCAACGCCGTCGAGCCCGACGATGTTCCCGCCGACCTGCGGTTCTCGACGATCTGGTCGAACCCGCCCATCCGCGTCGGCAAGAACGAGCTGCACGGGCTCTTGACCAAGTGGCTCCCCCGACTGGAGGTCGGGTCGGACGCGTGGCTCGTCGTCCAGAAGAACCTCGGCGCGGACTCGCTGCAGAAGTGGATGAACTCCGAGCTGGGCGACGTCGTCGACGTGACCCGCGCCTCCACCAGCAAGGGCTACCGCGTCTTGACGGCCCACCGTCGCTGATCAGCGAGGCAGGCCCGACGACGGCGGTCAGATCTCGAGCGCCCCGTTGAAGACCAGATCGGCCGGACCGCTGAGCGAGACGTGCTCGCCGTCGTCCGTCGGCACGACCAGGACGCCGACCGTGCCACCCGGGACCTCGACGCGCCACTGATCGGGCGCCCCGGCACCGGCCCAGTGCCGCGTCGCGAGGGCCGCCGCCGCCGCTCCCGTGCCGCACGAGAGGGTCTCGCCGCTGCCCCGCTCGTGCACGCGCATGCGGATGTGGCCGATGCCGTCGACCACCAGGGGGTCGGCCGGGACGACGAACTCGACGTTCGCGCCCTCGACGGGTGCGGGGTCGAGGACGGGGAGGTACGAGAGGTCGAGCGCGTCGAGCTCGTCGTCGGTCGCCAGCGCGACGACGACGTGCGGATTGCCGACGGACAGCGACAGACCGGGGCGGGCCGCATGCAGCTCTCGAGCCCGCACCGTCGGCGACTCGTCGGAGAGCGACCAGAGGCCGAGATCGACCTGGAAGCCCGTCATACTGCGCTGGACGTGGCGCACCCCCGCCCGCGTGCCGATCGCCAGGGTGCCGCCCGGCTCGAGCGTCGCGAGGCCGCGGTCGGTCAGGTAGCGGACGAAGACCCGGATGCCGTTGCCGCACATCTCGGCCGCACTGCCGTCGGCGTTGTGGTAATCCATGAACCACTCGGCGGCCGGGTCTTCGGCCAGGGCGTTCCGGCCGTCGGGGAGGTGCTCGGACCGGACGGCACGGATCACGCCATCGCCGCCCACGCCGAAGTGGCGATCGGTCAACGCCCGGATCGCCACGGGGTCGAGGGGGAACTCGCCGTCGGGGTCGGAGAACAGCACGAAGTCGTTGCCCGTGCCCTGGCCCTTGGTGAACTGGAGAGTGGTGGTCACGCGTCGAGTGTATCGAGGGCCGCCTCGACGCCCCCGGGGTCGCCGGACCGCACCCAGCGGACGTCGGGGTACCGACGGAACCAGCTCACCTGACGACGCGCGTAACGGCGGGTCAGAGCCGCACTGGTCTCGATGGCGTCGGACTCCGTCAGCTCGCCGCGCAGCTGGGCGGCAGCCTGCGCGTAGCCGATCGCTCGACCCGCCGTGACGCCGCGCTCGAGACCGTGCGCGAGGAGACCGCGGACCTCGTCGACGAGGCCGTCGCGCCACATCCGCTCGACCCGGGCGTCGAGTCGCTCGACGAGGGCCTCTCGATCGTCGCGCACGCCGACGATGGCCGAGGGGCGCCAGCGGGCCGCCTCGTCGGGCAGGCGGGCCGAGAACGGCTCGCCGGTCAGCTCGCCGACCTCGAGGGCACGGACGAGACGGCGGATGTTCGTCGAGCCGATCTTCTCGGCGGCCAGCGGATCCCGGTCGCGCAGCAGGCGGAAGAGCGCACCCGGCCCCTGGGCCTCGCCGACGGCCTCGTAGCGCGCACGGATGGCCGGGTCGGTGCCCGGGAACCGGAGGTCGAACAGCACACTCGACACGTAGAGCCCCGAGCCGCCCACGAGCACCGCCACCGCACCCCGCCCGTGGACCTCGTCGATGACCGTCCGGGCGCGCCGCTGGTACCACTCGACGCTCGCCTCGTCGGTCACATCGAGCTCGTCCAGGAGGTGGTGCGGTATGCCCCGCCTCTCGGAGACCGGCAGCTTCGCGGTTCCGATGTCCATGCCCCGGTAGAGCTGCATCGCGTCGGCGTTGACGATCTCCGCCGGGCGACCGCTCGACCGGAGCCGCTCGGCCAGGTCGAGGGACAGCGCGGACTTGCCGGTGCCCGTGGCACCGACCAGGGCGATCAGCATCTCTCGTCGACCCCGCGGACTCAGCGGAGACCGTCGGCGGCGTCGTAGATGGGCGTCGTCGACACGCGCAGGGTCGGCAGACCCAACGACACCCTCGGTGCCCCGGAGGCGCCGGTCGAGCCGGTCGCGGACGCCGGCACCCCGCACGAGTCGGCCTGGGCGCGGTCGTAGGCGTCGCCTGCCCGCGTGCGTCGCACGTCGAAGACGGAGCCGATCGACGACTCGGCGAGGAGATGGAAGGGAGCCGCCCCGGTCACGTCGACCGTCACGACATCGCCCGGTCGAGGCGCCTCGACTCCGTCGGGGACGTCGAGGTGGACGAGACGGCTGTCTTCGGCCCGACCGGACAGCCGGTGGGTCTCGGCGTCCTTCCGACCCTCGGTCGCCGAGATGAGCACTTCGACCCTTCGGCCGACGAGAGCGCGGTTCTCGTCGAAGGAGATCCGGTCTTGGAGGGCCGTCAGCCGCTCGTAGCGTTCTTGGACGATCTCTTTGGGGATCTGATCGGCCATCTCCCCCGCGGGCGTGCCGGGTCGGACGGAGTACTGGAAGGTGAAAGCCGAGGCGAAACGCGCCTCCTCGACCACTCGGAGCGTGTCGACGAAGTCGGCTTCGGTCTCACCCGGGAAGCCCACGATGATGTCCGTCGAGATCGCCGCGTCGGGCATCGCGGCCCGGACCCGGTCGATGATGCCCAGGAACTTCGCGCTGCGATAGCTGCGTCGCATCGATCGGAGGATCGCATCGGACCCCGACTGGAGGGGCATGTGCAGCTGCGGCATCACCGCAGGGGTCTCGGCCATGGCGTCGATGACGTCGTCGGTGAAGGCGGCCGGGTGCGGGCTGGTGAAACGGACGCGCTCGAGGCCGTCGATGGCGCCGACGGCACGGAGGAGCTTGCCGAAAGCGAGGCGGTCGCCGAACTCGACCCCGTAGGAGTTGACGTTCTGACCGAGCAGGGTCACCTCGATGGCACCGTCGTCGACGAGGGAGCGGACCTCGGCGAGGATGTCGCCCGGGCGCCGATCGCGCTCTTTGCCGCGCAGCGTCGGCACGATGCAGAAGGTGCAGGTGTTGTTGCAGCCGACCGAGATGGAGACCCAGCCGGAGCTGACCGAGTCGCGCTTGGCCGGCAGGGTCGAGGGGAACACATCGAGCGATTCGAGGATCTCGACCTGCGCCTCGTCGTTATGACGAGAACGCTCGAGGAGCGTCGGCAGCGCCCCGACGTTGTGGGTGCCGAAGACGACGTCGACCCAGGGCGCGCGCTCGAGGACGGCCTCTTTGTCTTTCTGCGCGAGGCATCCGCCCACGGCGATCTGCATGCCCTCCCGCCGCCGCTTGACGCCCGCCAGCCGCCCCAATGTGCCGTAGAGCTTGTTGTCGGCGTTCTCTCGGACGGCGCAGGTGTTGATGACGACGACATCCGCTTCACCGTCGACGGCCGGCTCGTAGCCGGCGGCCTCGAGGGATCCGCTCAGACGCTCGCTGTCGTGCACGTTCATCTGGCACCCGAACGTCCGCACCTCGTAGGTGCGACGCGCGGGAGCCGCGAGGCCGTCTACTCGGGCTTCGGAGACCGGGGCAGGGAGAACCGTCGACATAGTCGGAGAGTCTACGGCCGCGGCCCCGGTCGACCGATCATCGGAAGCGGACGCCGCCCCGACCGCGAGGAAGAGCCTTCTCCACCGCCCGACGGATCGTCTCGGACCGATAGCCGCGGCGCATCAGGTACCCGTTCAGACGCCGCTCCGCGGTCGCCTGATCGAGCCCCTGCAACGACGTGGCGCGCTTCAGCGCCCACTCGTCGGCGCGTGACTGCTCGTCGTCGTCGTCGATCTCGGACATCGCCTGCTCGATGAGCTCGGGCGCGATGCCGCGACTGCGGAGCTCGCTCGTGACAGCGCCGCGACCGAGGCCCTTGCGCTCATGCTTGCTGCGCACCAGGTTCTCCGCGAGCTCCCGGTCGTTGAGCAGACCGACACCCTCGAGTCGTTCGACCTCGTCGCTGACGACCTGCTCGTCGAGGTCACGGGCTGCCAGAAGAGAGGCCATCTCAGCGGAGGAGACCCCTCGGCGCGCGAGGGCATGCATGCTGATGTTCTCCGCTCGGCTCCGCTGCGCGTCGAGCCCCTCGGGCTCTGGTTCGGGCTCGTCGTCTTCGTCGACCGGGTCGAGCGCGTCGACCGCTCTCGGCCCGGACCAGTGATCGGTGATCGCGGCCAGGGCGGCCGCAGTCGACCGGACGGCGTCAGACTCGGCCGGGACCGAAGCCGGCTTGCGCTTCGAAGCTCGAGCCGAGGCCGACTCGTGGCCCGACTGGGGCTCCGGCTCCGACTCCGAACGGGCGCTCGCGAATCGGAAGACGTCGTCTACGCCGTGACTCGTCGACTCGGCGGCGACATCATCTGCGGTCGACTCATGGCCGACCTCGTCGTCACTCGGCGCCGCATCGGCCCACTCGTCTTGAGGAGCACTGCCGCCGGCAGCGGGCTTCGACGCCCCTCGGCGACCGAACAGCGGCGTGACCGGAGCCAAGTCGACCGTCGAGTCGCCGTCGCCGGACGTGGTCATGCGCCCTTCCGTGCGGCGATCTTGGTCTCGATCGATGCGACGGGTTCTTCGACGGCCTTAGCGCCCCCGACACCGAGCTTGGCGAGGATCTTGTGCTCGATCTCGTCGGCGATGGCCTTGTTGTTGAGGAGGAAGTTGCGCGAGTTCTCTTTGCCCTGGCCGAGCTGGTCGCCCTCGTAGGTGTACCAGGCGCCGGACTTGCGGACGATGCCGTGCTCGACGCCGAAGTCGATCAGGCTGCCCTCTCGGGAGATGCCGACACCGTAGAGGATGTCGAACTCGGCCTGCTTGAAGGGCGGCGCCATCTTGTTCTTGACGACCTTGACCCTTGTGCGGTTGCCAACTGCGTCGGTGCCGTCTTTGAGGGTCTCGATGCGGCGGATGTCGAGACGCACCGAGGCGTAGAACTTGAGGGCCTTACCACCGGCTGTCGTCTCGGGGCTGCCGAAGAACACGCCGATCTTCTCGCGCAGCTGGTTGATGAAGATCATCGTGGTACCGGTCTGGCTCAGACCACCCGTCAGCTTGCGGAGCGCCTGAGACATGAGTCGCGCCTGGAGCCCGACGTGCGAATCGCCCATCTCGCCCTCGATCTCGGCCCGCGGCACCAGAGCCGCTACGGAGTCGATGACGATGAGGTCGATGGAGCCGGACCGGACGAGCATGTCGGCGATCTCGAGGGCCTGCTCACCCGTGTCGGGCTGCGAGACGAGGAGCGCGTCGATGTCGACGCCGAGCTTTCTCGCGTATTCGGGGTCGAGTGCGTGCTCGGCGTCGATGAAGGCCGCGATGCCGCCGTTGCGCTGCGCGTTGGCGATCGCGTGCAGGGTCAGCGTGGTCTTACCGGACGACTCGGGGCCGTAGATCTCGACGATGCGGCCACGGGGGATGCCCCCGATTCCGAGCGCGACGTCGAGCGCGATCGAGCCGGTGGGGATGACGGCCACGGGAGCACGCTCGTCGCTGCCGAGACGCATGACCGCGCCTTTGCCGAACTGGCGGTCGATCTGGGCGAGTGCGGTCTCGAGGGCCTTCTCGCGGTTCTCTGCTGAGGGCATGATGTTCTCCTTCGTGGTGGTCGTCCGTGCGCCTGTAGGCTGTCGCGTCGCCGCCGACCGGTGGGACAAGGTCTTCGTCGCTACGACAAGGCTGGTGCCGCCGGTCACTCCGGCGGCGGGAACGTCGATACGAGAACGCTACGGACGACCACCGACATCGGAGTCGACGCCGGCCACCGAAGTGGAGTTCTCGGACCGATCAGGTCCTGGGGAGGACGCTATCACCGGTACGAACACATGTTCGACTTCCATGGCGCGGCGTGTCGAACATCCGCACGATCACGGGCAGACGGGCGGAGGTGCGACGTCGAGCCTCAACGACGAGGCGCGGGTAGACCGACACCATGCCGTCTCGACTCCGGTACGCCCTCGGCGTCGCAGAGCGCGAGCCAGACGTCTCTCGGCGGGACGCCCTGCACGAGAGCCTGCTCGGCGGTGAGCTCGCCCACGGCCGACATCACGAGATCGCGCATCAGGATGCGCCCGTACGCCTCGCCGAACTGGTCCACGACGGCTCGGTGGAACTCGCTCTTGCGCATCAGTGGAGGGTACCTCTCTGTCGACGGGGCGGCGTGCTCAGCTGCGCCGCGCCTCCGGAGGGGCTCAGGAGACGACGAACGCCCCCGTCGGAGGACCGGGGGCGTTCGTGACGGGGTGGGGACTCAGCGCACCGCGAGATCGGTGTCGAACTCGGCGACGAGCTCGTCGGGGAGCGTGTCGGGGATGGGATTGAGACCCTCGATGACGGCCATGCGGTCGCCGACCTCGCGCATGATGACCGAGATGGGAGTCTCGAGCGCATCGGCGACGGAGGCGAGGATCTCGGAGCTGGCCTCTTTCTGACCGCGCTCGACCTCGCTGAGGTACCCGAGGGCCACGCTCGCCTTGCTCGCGACCTGGCGAAGGGTGCGGCCCTTCTGCAGACGGAAGTCGCGCAGGACGTCTCCGATTTCTTGACGAACCAGAACCATGGGACCCTCCTCCGAACGGACGCCCACCCTGACGGACTGTCGGGGGGTGGGATGGTGATACTAAAGCGCAGTTGGCTGTAACTGTAACCAGCGGGGACTGTGCGACCCTTGTGAACCTGCCAGATGTAACGAGACCGAAACGCGGTCTATTCCCTCGCGTCGACCAACCACGAGTGCAGAGCCGTGAGTGATTCGGAGACGGTGCCCCGTCGGATGGCCTCGCGGTCTCCCGTCAGGTCGAGGGCCACCACCCGCGTCTCGTCTCCCCAGGCGACACCGACGAAGACGACACCGGGATCGTGGCCGCCCTGCGGACCGGGGCCGGCGACACCGGTGGTCGCGAGGCCGATGTCGGTGGGGGTGCCGCCGGTCTCGACCACCCCGCGGACTCCCGCCGCCATGGCCTCGGCCACGTCGGGGTCGACGGGCCCGCGGTCGGCGAGCAGTCGGGCGTCGACGCCGAGCAGGGTGTGCTTCAACTCCGTCTGGTAGGCGACGACACCGCCGCGGACGACCGCGGATGCTCCGGGCACGGCGATCAGCTCGGCGATCAGCAGGCCGCCGGTGAGCGACTCGGCCACGCCGATCGTGAGCCGTCGACGGGTGAGCTCGGCGACGACGTCGCCGGCGAGCGTCATGACGGTCGACCGTGCTTCGCCGCCACCCTCAGGTAGTCGAGCCCGGAGACCAGGGTCGCCACGACCGCGGCCGTCATGAGGACTCCGTTGACCCAGTGCATGCCCGACCCGAGGAGGTTCCAGAGCGGGAAGAGCGCGAGGGTCACGGCGACGGCCTGCAGGACGGTCTTGAGCTTGCCGCCCCGGGACGCGGGGATGACCCGATCACGGATGACGGCGAATCGGAACACGGTGATGCCGATCTCGCGGACGAGGATGAGAGCCGTCACCCACCACGGGAGCTCGCCGAGGATCGAGAGGGAGACGAGGGCCCCGCCGATGAGGACCTTGTCGGCGATCGGGTCGACGATCTTGCCGAAGTCGGTGACGAGGTCGAGACCCCGGGCGAGCATGCCGTCGAGGCTGTCGGTGAGGATGGCGACCACGAACAGCGCGGCCGCGGCGATGCGCAACGAGCCGTCGGCGCCGTCGTCGATGAGGAGCCACGCCATGAACAGCGGCGCCATGAGGATGCGCACCACGGTGATGATGTTGGCGATGTTGGCTGTGCTCGCCGGGCCGGGGCCTCGGCGGGCCACCCGGCCTCGGAAGGGGAAGGTCGCGCCGCGGGGGGCGCCGTCGCTGTCGGTCACGTCAGTCTCTCCCGGTGAGGTTCCAGGCGTCTTCCGACCCCTCGTCGTCGTCGACCTCGGCGTAACCCCGCGTCATCGCCTCGACGGGGTCGTCGTCGATGGCCGCCCCGGCTCCGCCTCGACCGGGCTGCGCCGGACCGGCATCGCCCCCGCCGCGGATCTTCGTCAGGACACCCGACAGCTGCTCGGTCGTCACGAGGACGTCGCGGGCCTTCGACCCCTCGGAAGGACCCACGATGTCGCGGGACTCCATGAGGTCCATCAGGCGACCCGCCTTGGCGAAGCCCACCCGCAGCTTCCGCTGCAGCATCGAGGTCGACCCGAACTGCGTGCTGACCACGAGCTCGACGGCGGCGAGCAGCAGCTCGAGGTCGTCGCCGATGTCGCCGTCGATCTCCTTCTTCTCGACGACGGCCGCGACGTCAGGCCGGTAGTCGGGACGGGCCTGACGGGTCACGTGCGCGACGACCTGGGCGATCTCGCTCTCTTGCACCCAGGCGCCCTGCACACGCATCGCCTTGGACGCACCCATCGGGAGGAACAGCCCGTCACCCTGGCCGATGAGCTTGTCGGCGCCGGGCTGGTCGAGGATGACGCGGGAGTCGGTGACGCTCGAGACGGCGAACGCGAACCGCGAGGGGACGTTGGCCTTGATCAAGCCCGTCACGACGTCGACCGACGGACGCTGGGTCGCGAGCACCAGGTGGATGCCGGAGGCGCGGGCCAGCTGGGTGATGCGCACGATGCTGTCTTCGACGTCACGCGGCGCGACCATCATGAGGTCGGCCAGCTCGTCGACGACGACGAGGAGATAGGGGTAGGGCTTCAGCGTGCGAGCGCTGCCCGCAGGCAGCACGATCTCGTCGTTGACCACGGCGCGGTTGAAGTCGTCGATGTGCCGGAACCCGAAGCTGGCCAGGTCGTCGTAACGCATGTCCATCTCTTTGACGACCCACTGCAGCGCCTCGGCCGCCTTCTTCGGGTTCGTGATGATGGGGGTGATGAGGTGCGGCACGCCGGCGTAGATCGAGAGCTCGACGCGCTTCGGGTCGATGAGCACCATGCGGACGTCGGCCGGCTTGGCGCGCATCAGCAGCGAGGTGATCATCGAGTTGACGAAGCTCGACTTGCCCGAGCCGGTGGCACCCGCGACCAGGAGGTGCGGCATCTTCGCGAGGTTCGCGACGACGTAACCGCCCTCGACGTCCTTGCCCACGCCGATGGTCATGGGGTGGGTGCTCTTGGCGGCGGCCGACGACCGGAGCACGTCGCCGAGGGCGACGATCTCCTTGTCGGTGTTCGGGATCTCCACCCCGATGGCGCTCTTGCCCGGGATGGGCGACAGGATGCGCACCTCGTTCGAGGCGACGGCGTACGCGAGGTTCTTGGTGAGCGCTGTCACTCGCTCGACCTTGACGCCGGGACCGAGTTCGATCTCGTAGCGGGTGACCGTGGGGCCGCGCTTGAGACCGGTCACCTTGGCGTCGACGTTGAACTGGTCGAGCACAGAGGTGATCGAGGCGACGATGGCGTCGTTGGCCTCGCTGCGGGCCTTCGCGGGCTCGCCGACGGCGAGGGTCGTCACGGCCGGTAGACGATAGGGCACGTCGTCGGCGGACGGGTCGACGGACTCGAGCGACGGAGGCGCCGGCTCGTCGAGGTCGGGGGCGAGGAACGCGGAGGCGGCGTCGCTCTCGCCCTCGGCGGGGATGGCCTCGGGGACGGGGACGGGGAGCACGGTCGTCGCCGCGGTGGGCTCGGGGTGCAGGGGGATGTCGATGCCCTGGGCGCGGACGGCGTCTTCGGCCCGGTCGAGATCGGCCAGGAGGTCGGAGGAGAAGACGTCGGTCTCGGCCGTGGCGGGAGACGCCTGGGGAACGGGCGGTGCGGCCGGGGTCGTGTCGAGCTCTTCGAACGCCGGTCGGCGCTTCTTGCGGCGGCCGATCACCTCGGTCGGAGCGGTCGCGGCGGCGGGCCGGACGAGCGGGGTGTCGTACGCCGGGTCGTCTTCGCGCTGCCCGGGGTTGCGTCGCCACCAGGGCAACGACTCCGGCTCGCCGCCCGCGTCGGCGGACTCGGCGGCGGCCGCCGCCGCAGCCGCCCGGTCGTCGACGGTCTCGCCGAAGAGGTACGAGTAGAGCTCGCCGAGTCGACGACCGATGCGGTTCGGCGGCGTCTTGGTGATGATCAGGATCGAGAAGGCGAGCAGGACGACGACCAGCGGGACCGCCACCCACTCGGTGGCCAGGGCGACGAGCCAGGATGCGACGACCCAGCCGAGGACCCCTCCCCCGGTGGCGAGGGCCGGCATGCCGTCGGAGGCCTCGGGCTGACCGCCGAAGATGTGGCAGAGGGCGCTGATCGACACGAGCGACAGACCCAGCCCGATGCCGATGCGCGTGTTGTCGTGGACCGAGGAGGGATGCCGGAAGAGCCACCCCGCGAAGAGGATCATGATGACCGGCAGGGCGTAGGCCACCCGGCCGAAGAGACCGCCGAACGTGTACGCGTCGAAGCCGATCGCGAGGGGACTGGTCGGGTTCAGCCACTCGACGACACCCCCGGCGATCGCCAGGAGCACGAGGAAGAACGGCACGCCGTCTCGACGCTCGCTCTTGTCGAGCGTCTCGCGGCCCAGCAGCCGGAATGCGGCGCCGGTCATGTGCGCCAGCCCCATCCAGGCCGCCGCGAGCGGGTTCGGCCCCTCTCGGGCGGGCGCGGGCGCCGGCGTGGTGGGCAGCTTCTTCGTGGCCTTGGTCGCGTCACGCGCCGAGGACGCACGCGAGCCCGAGCGGGAGCGCGGGGTCGACTTCGTGGGCGTGGCCATGGGCTCCACGGTACCGCCCACCACCGACGCCGGTCGGATCCGGTCGCGTGTGTCCGGGTGCCCGACCGGGAGGCGACCTCAGACGGCGATGACGACCGGCACGATCATCGGTCGGCGCCGATGCTTCGTGTTGACCCAGCGACCCACCGTCCGTCGCACGACCTGACTGAAGGCGTGGGTGTCGCGCACGCCGTTCTCAGCCGCCTCGGCGAGGGCCGCGACGATCTTCGGGGCGACGTCGTCGAAGACCCGGTCGTCTTCGGCGAACCCTCGCGACTGGATCTCGGGGCCGACGACGACCCGGCCGGTGGACGCGTCGATGGCGACGAAGACCGAGATGAAGCCCTCTTCGGACAGGATGCGTCGGTCTTTCAGATCGGCGTCGGTTATCTCGCCCACGGTCGAGCCGTCGACGTAGACGAAGCCCAGGTCGAGCTGCCCGACGACTCGGGCGATCCCGTCGCGGAGGTCGACGACGACGCCGTCCTGGCCGAGGATCGTGTTGCCGGGCGCCACACCCGTTCGTTGAGCCAGGGCGGCGTTGGCGTACAGGTGGCGGTGCTCGCCGTGCACGGGCAGGACGTTCGTCGGCCGGAGCACGTTGTAGCAGTACAGCAGCTCGCCCGCCGAGGCGTGCCCCGACACGTGCACCTTCGCGTTGCCCTTGTGGACGACCTTCGCCCCGAGCTTCGTCAGCCCGTCGATCACGCGATACACCGCGTTCTCGTTGCCCGGGATGAGGCTCGACGCGAGGATGATCGTGTCGTCGGCGCCGATCTCGATCTGGTGCTCGAGGTTGGCCATCCGGGCCAGCACGGCCATCGGCTCGCCCTGCGATCCCGTGCTCATGTAGACGATGCGGTCGTCGGGCAGGTCTCGCGCCTTCTTCGCGTCGATCAGCACCCCGTCGGGCACCGTCAGGTACCCGAGGTCGGCCGCGATGCCCATGTTCCGGACCATCGACCGCCCCATGAACGCGACCCGGCGGCCGTTGGCGTGCGCCGCGTCGAGCACCTGCTGCACGCGGTGCACGTGACTCGAGAAGCTCGCCACGACCACGCGCCGGGGAGCCCGCCGGATGACGTCGTCGAGCACCGGTCCGATGTCGCGCTCGAGAGCGGTGAAACCGGGCACGTCGGCGTTCGTCGAGTCGGGGAGGAAGAGATCGACCCCCTCTTCGCCGAGCCGGGCGAAGGCGCGCAGGTCGGTGATCCGCCCGTCGAGGGGCAGCTGGTCCATCTTGAAGTCGCCGGTGTGCAGCACCAGACCGGCGGAGGTGCGGATGGCGACGGCGAGGGCGTCGGGGATCGAGTGGTTGACCGCCACGAACTCGAGCTCGAACGGCCCGAGCGTCTCGCGTCCGCCCTCGGCGACCGTGAGGGTGTACGGGCTGATGCGATGCTCCTTGAGCTTCGCCTCGATCAACGCGAGCGTCAGCTGCGAGCCGATCAGCGGGATGTCGGCCCGCAGCCGCAGAAGATACGGCACGGCGCCGATGTGGTCTTCGTGACCGTGCGTCAGCACCACGGCCAGGATGTCGTCGAGCCGGTCGCGGATCGGCGCGAAGTCGGGGAGGATCAGATCGACGCCCGGCTGGTGCTCTTCGGGGAAGAGCACCCCGCAGTCGACCACGAGCAGCTTGCCGTCGATCTCGTAGACGGTCATGTTGCGACCGATCTCGCCCAGACCGCCCACCGGGATGACGCGGAGCGTGCCGTCTTCGAGCGGCGGCGGGGTCTGGATCGTGACGGGCATGAGGTCCTTCGGGAGTGGTGGGGCTCGAGCCCCGGGATGTCGCGGCGACCGAGGAGGCGCGGCTCAGCGGGTCGTGCCGTGCACCTTGGGCAGGGCGCCACCCGCCGCGGCGTTGCGATCGGGTCGGAACCGGCTGAGGTCGAGCCCCGGGATGGCGCCGACGTGCGCGAGCTCGTCTTCGATGAGGGCCGCCTCGCTGTCTTCGGGGCCGACGAGGGGCAGTCGGACGCGCGGGCTCGAGATGCGACCCAGCCCGTGCAGGATGTACTTGGCCGCGACCGTGCCGGGCACGTGCGTCATGACCGCGCGGACGAGCGGTTCGAGCATCTGGTGGGCCTGGGTCGCCGTGTGCAGGTCGCCCGCGTTGACCGCGTCGATGATGGTGCGGTACGGGGCCGCGGCGATGTTGGCCGTGACGCCGATGAGGCCCGAGGCGCCGATGGCCAGGTGCGGCAGCACGTTGGCGTCGTCGCCGGAGAAGTAGAGCAGGTCGGTCTGGTTCAGCACCCGGCTGACCTCGGAGAAGTCGCCCTTCGCGTCTTTGACCGCGACGATGTTCGGGTGCTTGGCCGCGCGGAGGATCGTCTCGTACTTGATCGGGATGCCGGTGCGACCGGGGATGTCGTAGAGGATGACAGGCAGGTCGGTCGCATCGGCGATCATGCGGAAGTGCGTGAGCACACCGGCCTGCGTCGGCTTGTTGTAGTACGGGGTGACGATCATGACGCCGTCGGCGCCGGCCTTCTCGCTGGCCTTGTAGAGCTGGATCGCGTGGGCGGTCTCGTTCGAGCCGCCGCCCGTGATGATCTTGGCGCGCCCGGCCGAGACGGACTTGCCGACCTCGACGAGACGGAGCTTCTCGGGGTCGGTCAGGGTGCTGGTCTCGCCAGTGGTGCCGGTGACCACGATGCCGTCCGCCCCGGCGGTGATGCAGTCGTCGATGTGCTTCTCGACGGCCGGCCAGTCGACCTCCCCGTCTGCGGTGAAGGGGGTGACGAGGGCCACGAGGACCTGACCGAAGGGGTTGATGATGTTCGACACGGAACCAGCGTACTTGCTCTCGTCGGCGGCGAGGCGGGGACGGGCCGGAGCGCCGTCCCCGCCTCTCGGCGGTCAGGGCGCGACGCGACCGTTCGTGCCGAACGCGGCGTACGTGAGCGGCATGAGCTCGGCCCAGATGTCTTCCATCTTCTCGGCGCACATCTCGATCTCGCGCTGAGGGAACGACGGGAAGTGCGTGCCCTCGCGCTTGGTCCGCAGGCTGAGGAAGTTCATCAGCGACCGCGCGTTGACCGTGACGTACATCGACGAGTAGATGTTCAGCGGCAGGACGATGCGGGCGACCTCGCGGGCGACCCCGGCGTCGAGCATGCGCTTGTACGAGGCGTACGCCTCGCGCGAGGTGCGCTCGGTCTCGGCGCGCACGAGCTCGCTCTGCTCGGGGGTGCCGGGCAGGAAGTCGTAGGCGCCGGGCTTGCCGACCTGCTGCAGGTTGCGCTGCGCGGAGGGGACGTAGAAGACCGGGTTCAGCTCGCGGTAGCGGCCGCTCTCTTCGTTGTAGCTCGCCATGCGGTGCCGCATGAACTCGCGGAACACGAAGATCGGCGCCTGGACGTAGAAGGTCATCGAGTTGTGCTCGAACGGCGAACCGTGGCGGTCGCGCATCAGGTAGTTGATGAGCCCGGCGCCCTTGGTCGCCTGGGCGCCGTCGGCGGACGCCTGCGCGCCGTCGAGGGTCAGCTCGCCCATGGTCGAGACGCGGGCGGCGAAGAGGACGTCGGAGTCGTGGGCGCTCGACCGGACCAGCTCGACGGTCACGTCGGAGCGGAACTCGACGGCGGATTCGGGGGTGGACGGGGCGAGGGGTTCGGCATCGGTCACGGCGTCGACTCTACAACCGGTGACGGGGTGCTCCGAGGGCGACCGACGGACCCGCACCGCGCCTCCTCGGCACCCGGTCGACACCGAGGAGGCGCGCCTAGGCTCTCGAGGAGGGCGCGGTCGCGCCTCGCCGCCGATCGAGAGCAGGACCCATGAACGACGCCCCCCGGACGGTCCTGATCGCCGGAGCCTCCGGCCTGATCGGCACCGAGCTCTCGACCCAGCTGCGCGCCGCCGGTCACACCGTGCTCTCGCTCGTCCGCGGCGAGCCGCGCGACGACACGCAGTTCACCTGGATTCCCTCGGCCGGAGTCGTCGACACGACCCTGTTCGATCGAGCGGACGTCGTCGTGAACCTGTCGGGCGCCTCCTTGGGCCGTCTGCCCTGGACCCGCGGTTACAAGCGCGAGATCGTCGGCTCGAGGGTCGACGCCACCCGGACTCTCGTCGCGGGCATGCGCGCCGCGTCGACGCCGCCCACGGTTTTCCTCAGCGGCTCGGCCGTGGGGATCTACGGCGACCGCCCCGGCGACCGGCTGACCGAGTCGAGCCCACGCGGCACCGGGTTCCTCAGCGATGTCGTCGCCGAATGGGAGCGGACCGCGCTGACCGCACCCGACGGCGTGCGGGTCGCGCTGATGCGCACCGGGCTCGTCGTGGGCCCCGGCGGCGCGCTCGCGCCCCTCCTCCCCCTCACCCGCTTCGGTCTCGGCTCGCGGCTCGGCACCGGCGACCAGTTCTGGCCGTGGATCAGCCTGCACGACGAGGCGGCCGCGTTCGTCCACGTGATGGCCTCCGAGCTCGACGGCCCGATCAACCTGGCCGGACCCACCCCGGCGACGAGCGACGCCCTGACACGTCGACTCGCGCACGACCTGTCGAAGCCGTACGCCCTCACCGTGCCCGAGTTCGTCATCTCGACCGCGATGCAGGAGGCCGGTCGCGAACTGCTGCTGCCCAGCCAGCAGGTCGTGCCCGAGAAGCTGCTCGCCGACGGCTTCGTGTTCCGTCACCGGACGGTCGACGAAGCCGTCGATGCGCTCGCCGCCGGTCTCTGACGGGTCGACGACGAGGCGCAGGCCGGAGAGCCGAGGAGGCGCGGGTCAGGCCCTGCCGCGCCGACGCAGCGTGATGGCCCAGCGGATCGCCTGTCGCGCCCGACGCCGATCACCGCACGCATCGTAGGCGAGACCCAGCCGGAACCAGGCGCGGTAGTCGTCGGGGGCCTGCTCGACCGCCTCGCGGTAGGCCGGGAAGGCCTCGTCGGCGGCGGCGCGGTCGTACCGGCCCGAGGGCCTGCGCGGCACGTCGTCGACGGGCAGCTGGTCGGCGGCGCCCAGCTCGCGCACGATCGCCTGGGTCGCCAGACCGAAGCGGATCTCGGCCACGAGGGCGAAGACCCCGAGGAGCGGCAGGACCACGAGACCCACGCCGAGACCGACGGCGACCGCCTCGCCCGTGGCGAAGAGGGCGACGGCCCGCTGACCGACCAGCACGATGTAGAGCACGAGCAGGGCGGCCATCACGAGGGCCGCGACACGGCCCTTCACGGGCAGGCGCGCATCGGTCGGCGGGCGCGCAGGGGTCGGCGGGCGCGCATCAGTCGAGGGGCAGGACGCTGTCGAGCCCCACGACGACACCGCTGACGGTCGGCGCGGCCGACATCGCGACGAGCAGCCCCTGCTCGTAGGCGCGCTGGGACAGCGTGTCGTGCGTGAGGGTGAGGGTCTCGCCCTCGCCGCCGAAGACGACCTCCTGCTTGGCGACGACCCCGCGGAGGCGGAGGCTGTGCACCGGCACGCTCGCCACCTGCTGCCCGCGGGCCCTCTGGTCGGACGAGGGGGCCGAGACCGGCCCGAGATCGCGACGCGCCTCGGCGATCAGCTCGGCGGTGCGCACCGCCGTGCCCGACGGGGAGTCGACCTTGCCCTGGTGGTGGGTCTCGACGATCTCGACCGACTCGTAGAACCGGGCGGCCATCGTGGCGAACCGGGTCGCGAGCACCGACCCGAGTGAGAAGTTGGGGACGACCAGGACACCGGGGCCGTCGACGTCGGCGACGATCGTCGAGAGGCGGGCGATGCGCTCGGCGCTCCAGCCCGACGTGCCGACGAGCACGGGGATGCCCGCCCGCACGACGTGCTCGACGATGCCGGGGCTCACGGCCGGGTGCGTGACGTCGACTACGAGATCGGCCCCGACGACGCGGTCGAGATCGTCTCGGGACGAGAGCCCGGCGTGGAGCTCGAGGTCGGGCGTGCGCTCGATGAGATCGACGATGAAGCCCCCGAGCGTGCCCGTGGCCCCGACGACGGCGATGCGGGAAGTCATTGGTCAAACCTACCGGGCGACGGACCGTCGAATACGATCGGGGGATGCCTCGATTCCGCGAGATGCCCGTGAGCTCGACCCCCGCCTCCTCGTTGCTGTCGGAGTACTTCGACGAGCGGGCCGCGACGTTCCCGGTCGCGCAGGGCAGCTATCACACGGCCACGCCGGTCGACGCGACCTTCACTCCCCCGGCCGGCGTGTTCGTCGTGGCCGTCGCCGACGGGGCGGCCGACGCGAGCGTCCGCGACGCGGGAGGCGTCGGCGACGTCACACCCGACGGCGACGACGCGCTGGCCTGCGGCGGTGTCCGCCGACTCGAGCCGGGCGCCGACGGTCGGGTCCGCTACGAGGTCAAGCACCTCTTCGTGCGACCCGTCGCCCGCGGTCGGGGTCTCGGTCGTCTCGTGCTCGCCGAGCTCGAGCGCCGCGCGATCGACCTCGGCGCCGAGCAGCTCGTGCTCGACACGAACGACAGCCTGGAGGCGGCCGGCGGCCTCTACCGCGCAGCGGGCTACTCGCTGATCGAGCCGTACAACGACAACCCGAACGCGACCGCCTGGTACGGCAAGACCGCCCGCTGACCGGTCGGTCGAGCGATCGGACCGAGGGCTCTCACCGACCGCTCGGACCGTTCGGTCAGATCGACTGGTCGACGGGCAGGCCCGTCCGCAGCTCGACGGGCAGGTGCCCGAGGTCGTTGTGGGTGACCAGCTCGGGCGGCTTCGCCGAGCGCACGCGGATGATCGTCAGACCGGCATTGGCCTGGTTGACGCCCATCCAGCGCCAGGCCGGCGCCCCGAAGACCTCGCGGACGAACCAGCCGATGACGAAGTTGTGGGTGATCAGCAGATCGTGCCGGTCGTCGCGCGCGGGCGTCAGCCACTCGGAGACGGCGTCGGCCATCTGCGCCTGACCGGCTTCGATCTCGTCTTCGGTGACTCCGCCGAAGAACGGCTTGTACGCCGCCGGCATGTCGGGGGTCGGCCCCGACGGCACGCAGTCGAAGAGCAGCGTCGACGGCTGGGATTCGAGGGCGGGCAGTCGCTCGGTCATGATGCGCGCGGTCTCGGCCGCCCGCTCGAGGGGCGAATGCCAGGCCGCGTCGAACGGCACGCCGCCGAGACGCTCGGCGATGAGTCGCGCCTGACGCTTGCCGCGCTCGGAGAGCGGACCGTCGGGCAGCCCGTGCTCGGCGTCCTGCTGTTCGCCGTGGCGCACGAGGTAGAGGTAGTGGGACACCGTCGTCTCCTGGTTCATCGGATGGCGGACGACGTCGGGACCGTCGCCGCTCGGGTGGGGAGCGTCGTCTCGTCGACCTCGCCGACGACCACGGTCGACAGCGGGCCCGAGCGCAGGGCGGCGGCCAGGTCGCGGACGTCGTCGGTCGGCACGGCCGCGAGTCGGGCCAGCGAGGCGTCGAGATCGACGAACTCGCCCATCGACAGCTCGGCGCGACCGAGGCGGTTCATCCGGGTGTCGCTGTCTTCGAGAGCGAGAGCCGCGGCGCCGCCCAGCTGACCGAGCGCACGGCGGTGCTCGTCGGCCGTGATGCCGTCGGTCGCGACCTCGTCGAGCTGCTCGAGCATCAGGCGGGCCACGTCGCCCGCGTTGGCCGGCGCGCACCCCGCGTAGAGGCCGAACAGACCGGCGTCGGAGTAGCTCGGGGCGAACGAATACACCGAGTAGGCCAGACCGCGGCGCTCTCGCACCTCTTGGAAGAGCCTCGACGACATGCCGCCGCCGAGCACGGAGTTCAGCACGGCCATGGCCGAGCGGCGGTCGTCGGTCACCGGGAGGCCCGGGAAGCCGAGGAGGAGCGTCGTCTGCTCGAGGGGTCGGCGCACGATGACGAGGGGCTCGCCCTGCTGCGGCGCCGTCTCGGCGCCGGTCGCCGGACGACGGGGCACAGGAGGCGCGGTGTCGGTGGACCAGTCGGACCGCCCGATCGCGGCCTGGAGACGCTCGACGAGGTGATCGTGGTCGACGGCGCCCGCGACCGTCACGACGAGGTCGCGCGGGCGGTACGTGCGGAGGTAGTGCCGGTGGACCTCGTCTCGCGAGGCGCTCCGGATGCTGCCGGGCGACCCGCCGATCGGTCGACCGAGCGAGTGGTCGCCGAAGACCGACTCGAACAGGCGCTCGCCCCCGACGTCGCTCGGGTCGTCGTCGGCCATCGCGAGCTCGTCGAGGATGACGCCGCGCTCGGTCTCGAACTCGAGGGGATCGAGGACCGACGAGGTCACCATGTCGGCGAGGGAGTCGACCGCGTCGTCGAGGTCGACGTCGCGGACCCTGGCGTAATAGCAGGTGCTCTCTTTGCCGGTGGCGGCGTTGTGCTCGCCCCCGACGGACTCGAAGGCCACGGCGATGTCGAGGGCCGACCGGGTGGGTGTGCCCTTGAAGAGCAGATGCTCGAGGAAGTGGGTCGACCCCCGGTCGCCGTCGCCCTCGTCACGGCTGCCGACGGCGACCCAGAAGCCGACCGTGGCGCTGCGGGCCCCGGGCATGCTCTCGCTGAGGATGCGCACCCCCGTGGGGAGCACCGTCCGCCGCACGAGCGAGCCGCCCGTCGCCTCGAAGGAGAGCTCGACCTCGTCGAGGGGCAGTGCGACCGGTCCGTTCATCGAGGCGAGCCTACCGCCCGCCCCTGACACCCGAATTGGGGGACGGAATGCGGACAAACAGACGGGTTGGTCTGTCCTCATCGGTGTTACAGTCGTCACACCGCAGTCGACCCGTCCCCCCACGAGAGACGGCTGCGGCGGCTGGTCGGACATCATCGCAAGGTCCGGAGCGCGCGTCCCCCACGCGGCTCTAAGCCGATATGTTCCAAGGAGCCACGCTGTGACGGTCGATTCCCCCCAACCGGCCGTCCAGCGTCTCCCTGGCCGACCCCGCGCCGACCAGAAGACGCCCGGCGCCCGCGCCCGCGTCCTCACGACCGCCGATCGCCTCTTCTACGACGAGGGCATCCGCGTCGTGGGCGTCGACCGCCTCATCGCCGAGTCGTCGGTCACGAAGGCGACCTTCTACAAGCACTTCGGCGCGAAGGACACCCTCGTACTCCAGTTCCTCGCCGTGCGGCACGATCGCGACGTGGCCGCTCTCGCCGAGACCGTGTCGTCCGCTCCCGACGGCGTCGCCGCCGTCCGCAGCTTCGTCGACGCCTTCGCGACCCGACTCCAAGAGCCCGGCTTCAGAGGCTCCGCCTACGCCAACGCGGCGGCCGAGTTCAGCGACCCGACCCACCCCGTCCGCGTCGCCATCAGCGAGCACCGCGAATGGCTCACCGACGCGCTCGTCGAGCTCTTCAAGAACGCCGGCCACCCGATGCCGGGCGATGCCGCCGACGACTTCCAGCTCGCACTCGACGGCGCCGAGGTCGGCGCCTACGCCGGCGACGCCATCGCCGCCTCCGCGTCGTTGCGCCGCACCGCGGACCGCCTGCTCGACGCCTGACGCGCGCCGCGCCTCCTCGGCCCTCCCCGGACCTCTCCCCCGCTCACGTCACGCACGCGATCCCGCGCCTGACCGGAAGGGTGTGAAGATCGCGACCGTTTCGTCTCGCGAGGGGGCTCAGGGCGCTGCTGGTCGGTGTTTTCGGCACGATCGGTCGGGTTCGGCACGCCGGAGCGAGCCGCGCCGGTCGGGTTCGGCACGCCGAAGCGCCTCGCGCCGGTCGCCTCTGTGAGCCGACGCCGGAACCGCCGGTGCACCCCGGGATCGGACGGTGCCCGAGGTGGGCGGTCGTCTTACGCGGAGACCCGATCGAGGTCGAGCACCTGGAGGCGCGTCAACTGCACGCGGACGGCCTGCGCCAGCTCGTACACCTGCTTCGCATTCGTCGCGCTCGCGACCGGGGCCACGACGTTGGGCTTCGTGAGCAGCCAGGCCAACGAGATCGCGGCGGTCGACACCTCGTGCACCGAGGCGATCCGGTCGAGCTCGTGCAGGATGCGCAGCCCGCGTTTGGTCAGCTGCTTCGCGAGATCAGGACGACGCTGCGACCCGGCGAAGTCGGCACGGGTGCGGTACTTGCCGGAGAGGAATCCGCTCGCCAGGGCGAAGCGCGGCATCACACCGAGACCCAGCTGACCGGCCACTCGGGCGAGACCCTTCTCGTACTCGCCGCGGTTGAGCAGGTTGTACTGGTTCTGGAGCGCGACCATCGGCGCGACCCCGAGCATTCCCGCGGCGATCCGGGCCTCGTAGAGCCGGTTGCCCGAATGATGGGAACCGCCGAAGTACCGGACCTTGCCGGCGCGGATCAGGTGGTCGACGGCGAGGAGGGTGCGCTCGAACGCCACCTCGGTGTCGTCGACGTGGAGGTACAGCAGATCGATGCGGTCGGTGCCGAGGCGCTCGAGCGAGGCCTCGACGGCGCGCTCGATCGCCTTCGGCGTGAGACCCGGGTTGTCGGCGCTCTTGCCGACCTTCGTCGAGACGACCATGTCGTCACGCGATCGACGATCGCGCATCCAGGAGCCGATCATGATCTCGCTGCGCCCCCCGGCGTACGAGTCGGCGGTGTCGACGAAGTTGCCGCCGAGATCGAAGTAGGTGTCGAGGACCGCGCGCGTCTCGGTCTGGTCGGCCGTCCAGCCGAAGACGTTCCCGCCGAGCGCGAGGGGGAACACCCGGAGATCGGACGTGCCGAGTCGACGGCGCGGCTGGATGATGCCCAGATCGACCGGAACGGTGGCCTGGTCAACCGCGGCAGCATGCTGCGACCGGGGGCGGACGGCACCGGAGGGGACGGCTTCTGAGCGGACGGCCGCGTCGGGCTCGGCGGCGGCCGCCTGTGCGGTCGTGGCCGTCGAGTCGGTCACCGACAGTCCTCCTCCGCTGGCGCACCCTCACCCGTCTGAGCTGGACGGATGCCAGGGTCTGCGCCTCATCGTCAGAATACGACCCCGGCCCTCGTCGCGCGCGCCGCCGCACCGAATCGTTACGTGAAGAATCGTCCTATTTCCACTCGAGCCTGAGACGACCCGCTCATGGGCCCGGAACGCCGACGAGCCCGCCGCGACACGAGGTCGCGACGGGCTCGTCGGTTCAGGCGGGTGCTACGCGTCGACCGACTCGTCGGTCGACGTCTCGGTGGCGCCGCTCGAGTCGGTGTCGGCCGACTCGGCGACGACCGGAGCGAGCGAGAGCTTGCCGCGGTCGTCCGTCTTCGTGATCTCGACCAGGATCTTCTGGCCGACTCCGAGCACGTCCTCGACGTTCTCGACGCGCTTGCCACCGGCGAGCTTGCGGACCTCGCTGATGTGCAGCAGGCCGTCCTTGCCGGGGAGGAGCGAGACGAAGGCACCGAACGACGCGATCTTGACGACGGTTCCGAGGAACTGCTCGCCGACCTCGGGGTTGGTGGGGTTCGCGATCGCGTTGACCTGGGCACGAGCGGCCTCTGCCGACGGGCCGTCGACGGCACCGATGTAGACGGTTCCGTCTTCTTCGATGCTGATGTCGGCGCCGGTGGTGTCCTGGATGGAGTTGATCGTCTTGCCCTTCGGGCCGATCAGCTCGCCGATCTTGTCCTGCGGGATCTGGACCGAGATCACGCGGGGCGCGGTCGGGGCCATCTCGTCGGGAGCGTCGATCGCGGAGTTCAGGACGCCGAGGATGGCGGTGCGCGCCTCCTTGGCCTGCTTCAGCGCGGCGTCGAGGACGGCGGTCGGCAGACCGTCGAGCTTCGTGTCGAGCTGGATGGCCGTGACGAACTCGGACGTGCCGGCGACCTTGAAGTCCATGTCGCCCAGGGCGTCTTCGGCGCCGAGGATGTCGGTCAGCGCCGCGTAGCGCGTCTGGCCGTCGACCTCGTCGGAGACGAGGCCCATGGCGATGCCGGCGACGGGGGCCTTGAGGGGCACACCGGCGTTCAGCAGCGACAGGGTCGAGGCGCAGACGGAGCCCATCGACGTCGAGCCGTTGGAGCCGAGGGCCTCGGACACCTGACGGATGGCGTAGGGGAACTCCTCGCGGCTCGGCAGCACCGGCACGAGGGCGCGCTCGGCCAGGAAGCCGTGCCCGATCTCGCGACGCTTCGGCGAACCGACGCGGCCGGTCTCACCGGTCGAGTAGGGCGGGAAGTTGTAGTGGTGCAGGTAGCGCTTCTTGGTGACCGGGCTCAGCGAGTCGATCTGCTGCTCCATCTTGAGCATGTTCAGCGTGGTGACGCCCATGATCTGGGTCTCGCCGCGCTGGAAGATGGCCGAGCCGTGCACGCGCGGGATGACCTGGACCTCGGCGTCGAGCGGGCGGATGTCGGCCAGGCCGCGCCCGTCCATGCGGATCTGCTCGGTGAGGATGCGGTCGCGGACGACCTTCTTCGTCGCCGACTTGTAGGCGGCGCCCACCTGGCCGTTGGCCGTCTCGGGCAGCTCGCCCGCGGCGACCTTGGCCGCGATGGCGTCCTTGACGGTCGCCTTGAGGGCGTCGTCGGCGTCCTGGCGCTCGATCTTGCCGGCGATCTTGTAGACCTCGGCGAGCTCGGTGCCCGCGGCGGCCGTGACGGCCTCGAGGACCTCGTCGGTGTAGGGCAGGAAGACCGGGTAGTCGGCGATCTCCTTGGCGGCCTGCGCGGCCATCGTGGCCTGGGCCTCGACGAGCTGCTTGAGGAACGGCTTGGCGGCTTCGAGACCCTGGGCGACGACGGCCTCGTCGGGCTTCGTCGCGCCGCCCTGGATGAGACCCCAGGCGTGCTCGGTGGCCTCGGCCTCGACCATCATGATCGCGACGTCGTCGTTGCCGGCGGCGTCGGTGACGACGCGACCCGCGACCGTGAGGTCGAAGACGGCGTCGGCCAGCTGCGAGGCCTTCGGGAAGGCGACCCACTGGTCGCCGATCAGCGCGAGGCGCACACCGGCGATGGGGCCGGAGAACGGCAGACCGGAGATCTGGGTGGAGGCGCTGGCCGCGTTGATCGCGAGAGCGTCGTAGAACTCGTCGGGAGCGATGCTGAGCACCGTGATGACGACCTGGACCTCGTTGCGGAGACCCTCGACGAACGAGGGGCGCAGGGGCCGGTCGATGAGACGGCAGACGAGGATGGCCTCGGTCGAGGGGCGGCCCTCGCGACGGAAGAACGAGCCGGGGATCTTGCCCGCGGCGTACGAGCGCTCTTCGACGTCGATGGTCAGCGGGAAGAAGTCGAAGTTGTCCTTCGGCTTCTTGCTGGCGCTGGTGGCGGACAGCAGCATGGTGTCGTCGTCGAGGTAGGCGGCGACGGCTCCTTGGGCCTGCTGGGCGAGACGACCGGTCTCGAATCGGATGGTGCGCTTGCCGAACTTGCCGTTGTCGAGCACGGCTTCGCCGAACTTGATCTCTGGACCCTCCATGTGGGGGTTTCTCCTCTTTGTTTTGAATCGATGCCCCGTGTGGGCCTCGATGTCGTACCGGGAGCGGGCGGCGTGGACGGCATGAGGACATGCACGTGCAGCAACGCGACGGAGGCGGTGGCACGTCTGGCCAACAGTGAAGACGGTCGGACCCCGCCTCCGATCGCGACTCGATGCGTCGATCGGGGCATTCCGCCTGCCACCACCGGTGACCAGCAGCCGTACCGGCCTGCTCCGAGCGCGATCCTAGCACCCGGGTGTGACCGCCTCACGGAGCCGGAGCGGGCGGCGCGCCCCGAGGACGAAGAACGGCCCCCGCCCTGCTGAGCAGGACGGGGGCCGTCGTCGAGACGTTCGGAGCGCGAAGACTAGCGGCGCAGGCCGAGACGACCGATGAGCGTACGGTAGCGCTCGATGTCGACCCGGGACAGGTAGCCCAGGAGTCGGCGGCGCTGACCCACGAGGAGCAGCAGACCACGACGCGAGTGGTGGTCGTGCTTGTGCTCTTTGAGGTGCTCGGTGAGGTCGAGGATGCGCTGCGTCATCATGGCGACCTGGACCTCGGGGGATCCGGTGTCGCCGGGGTGGGTCGCGTATTCTTCGATGATCCGGGTCTTGACGTCAGGTGCGAGTGCCATAGGTGGATCCCCTTTCAGTTCGTTGCGCGGTGCCCGTCACCGGATGTGCGAGCTCTCTTGTTCCGCGGCCGTTCAGACGGCAACCTGAGGAGCCTACCAGACAGGGGCGGCGGACCGGGCGCCCGCGGGTCGACGCCGGCGGCGACGGGGCAGGGCCAGACCCACGAACACCGCGCCGATGACCGCGCCCAGCGTGTTCATGACCAGGTCTTGCGGGTCGGAGAACCGGGTGGCCGACAGATAGGCCGCCTGGTACCACTCGATGCCCACGGTCGCCGCGAAGCCGACGACGATGCCGACCCACCAGAACCGCCTGGGCAGCAGCAGCGCCGGGAACATGCCCATCGGCACGAACATGGCGACGTTCGCCGCGGCCTCGACCCGGGCGAAGGTGATCCACGACGTCTCGTCGTGCCGGGCGAAGAGGTCGAGGGCGCGCCAGAGCAGCTCGGTCGTACCGGGCCCGTAGACGCTGGGGCGCAGCGTCATCCACGCGACACCCGCCAGATAGACGAGGGTGAGCAGGAGGAGGACGGCACGACGCATGACTCCATGGTGACGGACGCGACCTGGGGATCGGGGCCGCGCCGGCGGAGTTCATCCTCCAGGACGACGCCGGGCGGGCGGGTGCGGGGCCGGCGACCCGAGGAGGCGCGGTGCCAGGGAGCCGCGCACCGCGCCTCCTAGGCTCGTCGCGTGGACCTCGTCGCCGAACTCTGGAGCCGCGTCACCCTCGTGGCGCAGCCGCTCCCCCTCCCCTGGCTGCTCGCCGCCGTCGCCGTCGGCCTCGCGGCCGTGCTCGTGCCGGGCGCCTGGCACACCGTGCGGCACGCCGTGACCGTCGTGCACGAGGGCGGCCACGGACTCGCCGCGGTGCTCACGGGGCGGCGGCTGTCGGGGATCCGCCTGCACTCGGACACCTCGGGGCTGACCGTGTCGCGCGGGCCGCGCACCGGCCCCGGCATGGTGCTGACGCTGCTCGCGGGCTACACCGCGCCGGCGATCGCGTCGCTCGGCGCGGCCTGGCTGCTGTCGGCCGGCTACGCCGCCGGGCTGCTCTGGGCGCTGCTGCTGCTGTTGGCGCTGATGCTCGTGCAGATCCGCAACTGGTTCGGTCTCTGGGTGGTGCTCGTCGGGGCGGCCATCGTCGTCGCCGTCACCTTCTTCGCCTCGCCGCCCTGGCAGAGCGCCTTCGGCGTCGCCCTGACGGCCGTGCTCGGCTTCGGCGCTCTGCGGACCTCGCTCGAGCTGCAGCGGAGTCGCCGCCGCTCGCGCACGACGGGGTCGGACGCGGACCAGCTGGCCGCCCTGACCCGCGTACCCGGGGTCGTCTGGGTCGGCGTGTTCGTGATCGTCGCCCTGGTCTGCCTGGCCGGCTCGGCCGGGCTGATCTTCCCCCAGACGATCGAGCTGGCGCGCTCGCTCGGCTGAGCCGGGTCTCCGGCGGCTGAGTCGGGTCTCGGCCGCTCGGGTCAGGCCGGGCGGGTCGGGCCGGGCCGGGCCGGCGCGGATCAGGCCGGGGCGGAGCCGAGCGCGTGGACGGGGAGGCGCGGCGCCAGACGGTCGCGCCCGCCGAGACCGTCCAGCTCGAGCAGCACGGCCAGCCCGACGACCTCGTACCCGGCGCGCTCGAGCAGCGTGACGGTCGCCTCGGCGGTGCCGCCGGTGGCCAGGACGTCGTCGACGACCAGCACCCGCGTGCCCTTCGGCAGCTGACTGGGGCGCAGCTCGAGGGTCGCCTCGCCGTACTCGAGGGCGTAGCTCTCGCTCAGCACCTCGCCGGGCAGCTTGCCCGCCTTGCGGACGGTGAGGACGCCGACGCCCTGCTCGATCGCGATGCCGCCGGCGAGTGCGAAGCCGCGGGCCTCGATGCCGGCGACCGCCTGGAACGACCCGTCGAACGGTTCGCTGAGGGCCGTGGTGACGGTCGCGAAGGCGTCGGCGTGGGAGAAGAGCGGGGTCACGTCGCGGAAGAGGATGCCCGGTTTCGGGAAGTCGGGGACGACGGCGATCAGGTCGTCGAGGAGGGCGGAGACGTCGGTGGTGGACATTCACACGAATGTACCGGGCGTAGCATCGCGCCATGAATGTGGGACAGTCCCCCCGCCTGCTGGGCCTCGTCGCCGCCGCCGTCGTCATCGCCGGCGGCGTCGCGATCGTCGTCGTCCAGTCCGGCCTGCCGAACCGGGTCTCGGGTGCGGACACCGCGCCTCCCTGGCCGGTTCCCGCCGTGGCCGATCGACCCGCCCGCGCGGCGGCGGCCGGTCTGACGAACGTCTGGGGCGAGGACCTCGCGATGCACGTGCACAGCCACCTGTCGATCACGGTCGACGGCGAGCCCGTCACCCTGCCCGGCGACATCGGCCACGACGCCGATACGAAGTTCGCGGCGCCGCTGCACACCCACGACACCACGGGCATCGTCCACGTCGAGTCGCCCCGGCGGGAGACCCTCGTGCTCGGGCAGCTCTTCACCGAGTGGGACGTCGACCTCGACGCGACGAGCATCGGCTCGCTGGGCGCGGACGACGGGTACGCGCTGACGACGTTCGTCGGTGGTTCCCGCTACCCGGGCGACCCGGCGGGCATCCCCCTCGGCGACTTCGACGACATCGCTCTGGTGCTCGCGCCGACGGGCGAGACCGTCACCGCGCCTCCCGCCTTCGACTGGCCCGACGAGTACCGCTGACGCCCGCCGCCGCCCGGCCTCACCCGGGGCCGGGAGCGCCGGGCCAGCGGACCGGGACGGGGAGACGGAGCGGCGTCGCCTCGGCGGGCGCACCGGAGGCGATCGCCGCGATGAGTCGTGAGGCGGCGACACGGCCGAGGTGCTCGCCGTCGACGTCGATCGCGGGGACGCCCTGCAGACCGAGGGCGTCGACGACCATCCGCTCGGAGCTGACGACGGGCGCCGCGGCGACGCCTGCCCCTCCGCCGCGGAGGACGAACATCACGCCGAGGCCGATGGCCGTGGCGTAGGGCACGACGGCATCGGCGCCCGAGGCCATGACGTCGGCCGCCGCCCGCACGCCGGCCTCGAACGTCGCCGGGTACGGACCGAGGACGGTCAGCTCGGCCCGGCCCCGGGCGGCCTCGACGACCGCGGCCGTCCGCTGCAGATTCTGCCACGAGCCGTCGGGGCCGCCGAGGTAGACGATGCGCCTGCGGCCCTCGTCGGCGAACCGCGAGACGAGCGATCCGAAGGCCGTGGCCGTGTCGGCGACCACCGAGGAGGCGCCGGTCACCTCCCGATCGACCAGCACGGTGGGCTTGTGGGCGATCGCCGCCCGCACGACGTCGTCGGGCCCGCGGGGCGCCACGACGATGAATCCGTCGACCTGGTGCGACAGGCGCTCGAACGCCGTGAGCTCGGCGACCCCGGCGAGGGGGTGCACGGCCACCGTGAGCTGCAGGTCGGCCTCGCCCGCCTCGGCCTGAGCCCCGGCGATGATGGGGGTGAAGAACGCGTTGTCGAGCGTGGGCACGACGACCGCGACGACGCCCGTGCGACCGCGGGCGAGCTGGCGGGCCGCGCGGTTGGGCACGAACCCGAGCTTCTGGGCCGCCGACAGCACCCTGGCCGCGGTCTCGGGGGCCACGAGCTCGGGGCGGCTCAGCACCCGCGAGGCGGTCGCCTTCGAGACCCCGGCGAGCGTCGCGACGTCGGCGAGCGTGGCCAGTCGCCCCGGGCCGCTCATCGCCCGCCCCCGCCGCTCGCGCGCCACCCCGTCGTCATGCCGTCAGCCTAGGGCGTCGACTGAAACCGGTCTCGCAGGGGGCGTCGCGGGTTTTACACGTTGTTTACACGGACGGGACGGTTCGGGCGCTGCACGCCCCTAGGGTCGATGTAACCGGTTGCATCGCTCGGACCCTGAGCGGCGATCCCGACACCGGCCGCACCCGCCACACCGATCGGAGGCACCCCCGTGACGTCCCGCAAACCCGCGCTGCTCCTGCTGCTGCCGGGTCTCCTCCTGCTCGTCGTGGGGTTCGCCGTGCCGTCCCTCGCGATGCTGTTCGCGCCTCCCGGGGTCACCGCCGTCGAGATCGTCGGTCGCCTCGGCGGGATGCTCACCGACCCCTACGATCTCCGCATCATCGGTCGGACGGTCGGGCTCGGCCTGATCGTCACGGTGATCTGCGTGTCGCTCGGGTTCCCGATCGCTTACCTGCTCGCCCGCTCGACGTCGCGCTGGTCGGGCGTGCTGCTGGCCCTCGCGATCTTCCCCCTGCTGCTGAGCAACGTCGTCCGCACCTTCGGCTGGCTCGTGCTGCTCGGCAAGAACGGCGCCATCGGGCAGCTGCTGACCACCCTCGGACTCGTCGACGAGGCGCCGCAGCTGCTCTACACCGAGCTCGCCATCGTGCTCGGCCTGACGCAGCTCTTCCTGCCGCTCGCGATCATCTCGTGCTATTCGGCGGTGGCCCAGGTCGACCCCGGTCTCGACGACGCCGCGCGCGGTCTCGGCGCGAGCCGCACCCGCACCTTCTGGAGCATCGTCGTGCCGTTGTCGCTGCCGGGGGTCGTCGTCGCCGCGACCCTCGTCTTCGCCGGCTCGGTGACGGCGTACACGACGCCCTACCTGCTCGGGGGCTCCGGTCAGCGGATGCTCGCCACGCAGCTCTTCTCGTACTCGAGCGTCACGATCGACTGGGCCGGCGCCTCCGCCACCGCCCTGATCATGACCGTGCTCGTCTTCGCCGTCTCGGGGCTGTCGACCCTCGTCGCCCGGAAGGGAGCCACCTCGTGAAGACCCGCCGCCCCGTCGCCGGTTCGCTCGCCGTCGCCGGCTACGTCGTCATGATCGTTCCGATCCTGTTCGTCGTCGCCACCGCCTTCACCTCGGGCAGCACGCTGAGGTTCCCGCCGCAGGGCTTCTCGCTGCGCTGGTTCGAGGCCGCGCTCGGCTACGACCCGTTCGTCTCGGCGCTGCTGTCGAGCCTGCAGCTCGCCCTCGTCGCCACCGTGCTCGCGCTCGCCGTCGGGGTACCCGCCACGCTGGCGATCCACCGCGGCCGACTGCCCGGCAAGGGGCTGGTCGAGGGGCTGTTCCTGTCGCCGCTTATCGTGCCCGAGCTCGTCGTCGGGCTCGCGCTCTACCAGCAGCTCGTGATCGGGTTCCGGCTCGACAACTTCCCGGTGCTCCTGATCGGGCACACCGTGCTGATGCTGCCCTACGCCGTGCGGGTGACCGGGGCCTCGCTCGCTCTCGCCGACCCGGCGCTCGAGGAGGCCGCCCGCGGTCTCGGCGCCTCGCCCCTCCGCGCCTTCTTCACCGTGACGCTGCCCCTGCTGCGACCCGGCATCTTCTCCGCCGCGCTGCTCAGCTTCGTCACGTCGTTCAACAACGTGCCGCTGTCGCTGCTGCTGCAGAGCCGCGACTTCCGCACCCTTCCCGTCACGATGCTCGACTACGTGCAGCAGAGCTACGACCCCATGGTCGCGGCGATGGCCACGCTGATCCTCGCGGGCACCGTCGTCATCGCAGTCATCGCCGAACGCACCGTCGGCTTCGCCAAGATCTTCGGAGGCATCAACAGATGAGCACCGCAGCAGAATTCGTCGCCGTGAGCCAGGTCTTCGGCGACTTCACCGCCGTCGACTCGATCGACCTCGCCATCTCCGAGGGCAGGCTCACCACGCTGCTCGGCCCGAGCGGCTGCGGCAAGACCACGAGCCTCCGCATGCTCGCCGGCTACTCGGCGCCGACGTCGGGCACGATCAGGATCGGCGGGGTCGACAGCACCCGCACCCCGCCCGAGAAGCGCGACCTCGGCATGGTGTTCCAGTCGTACGCGCTGTTCCCCCACCTGTCGGTCGCCGAGAACGTCGGGTACGGCCTCAAGCTGCGCGGCGTCGACACCGCCGAACGCCGTCGGCGCGTGATGGAGACCCTCGACCTCGTCGGACTCGCGCACCTCGCGGGCAGCAAGCCGAAGAAGCTCTCCGGCGGTCAGCAGCAGCGCGTGGCGCTGGCCCGGGCCATCGCGATCCGCCCGAAGCTGCTGCTGCTCGACGAGCCCCTGTCGAACCTCGACGCCCGGCTGCGGGTGCAGATGCGGGCCGAGATCCGCCGTATCCAGGGCGAGACCGGTCTCACCGTCGTGCTGGTCACCCACGACCAGGACGAAGCGCTCGAGATGAGCGACGACATGGTGCTGATGCGCGCCGGTCGCATCATGCAGCAGGGCGCCCCGCAGCAGGTGTTCCCGAACCCCGCGAACCGCTTCGTCGCCGAGTTCCTCGGGTACGAGAACTTCGTCACGGCCGCCGACGGCACCTCGCTGGCCGTCCGACCCGAGCACCTCGCGGTCACCCCCGGCGGCCCCGCAGGAGGCGCGGCACACGACGGTCTGCAGCTCGCCGGCCGCGTCACCGACGTCGCGTACCGCGGGGTGGACCTCCTGGTGACCGTGCAGGCCGTCGACGCCGCCGGAGCGGACGTCCGACTCGTCTCCGACGTCCGCAGCACCGGCGTGGAGACGATCGCGATCGGCGACCCGGTGACCGTCTCGGCGCCGGCCGGGCGACTCGTCGCGGTCGCCGACTGACACCCGGGGGCTGCGGCGCCGACCCGCGCCTCCTCGGCTCCCCCTCCCTCTGCTCTTCAGCGTTCCCCTCCCGACCGGTCTCACCGAGACCGCCCCGAAAGGACACGACCATGACCACCACCATCCGCACCCGCCTGGCGCTCGTCGCCGGCGTCGCCGTGACCACCCTCGTGCTCGCCGGCTGCTCGTCGAGCGGCGACGAGCCCGACGCGAACAGCATCACCGTCAGCACCTTCCCGTTCGGGGTGGAGGAGTTCCAGGAGGCGGTGATCGACCCGTTCACGGAGGAGACCGGCATCGAGGTCGTCGTCGACACCGGATCGAACTCCGACCGCCTGTCGCAGCTGCAGCTCGCCGGCGGCGAGCCCGAGGTCGACGTGATGCTCATCTCCGACTACTACGCGGCGCTCGGGCAGGAGGACGAGCTCTTCCAGCAGGTCGACGCCTCGGCCGTCCCGTCGCTCGACGAGATCGCCGACTTCGCGACGGAGGAGGAGTACGTCGGGCCGGCCTACAGCTACCAGCTGAACGGCACGATGTACTCGACCGACGAGCTGACCGCCGACGAGGCCGCCTCGTGGAGCCTCTACGGCGACGACGACCTGTCGGGCCGGGTCGCTCTGCCCGACATCTCGGTCACCGCGGGCCAGCTGATGGTCTCGGGCGTCGCCGACGAGTACGGCGACGGACCCTACGACATCGACGCCGCCCTCGAGCAGCTCGGCGAGTGGGCCCCCGGCGTGCTGCAGTTCTACAGCTCGTCGACCGAGGTCACGAACCTGCTGACCCAGGGCGAGATCGTCGCGGCCGACTCACTGAGCGGGTTCGCGACCGACCTGGTCGCCTCGGGCGAGCCCGTCGCCTGGACCGCCCCCGAGACAGGGCGCTACATGGCGACCAACCGCGCGATGATCCCCACCGGCGCCGAGAACGTGGACGGCGCGAACCGCTTCATCGACTACCTGCTGTCGGAGGAGGCGCAGACCGCGTCCGCCGAGATCGTCGGCGACCTGCCCGTCAACCCGTCGGCCACGGTGCCCGACTCGATCGAGGCCGTCGTGGGCGACATCGCCGCCGACCCCGTCGCCGCCGGCTACTCGACCCTCGACCCCACCGAGCTGGTGCCGACCCGCTCGGAGTGGGTCGACCGCTTCGCCCGCGAGGTGACGTCGCGCTGATGGGTGAGACCGCACTGCCCGGACGCGACCTGCCCGGGGCCGCACTGCCCGGACGCGAGCTGCCCGGGGCCTACCTCGACCGGCTGCCGAAGACCGATCTGCACTGCCACCTGATCGGCACGGTGCGGGCCGGCACGTTCGCCGAGCTCGCCCGTCGCGAGGGGCTCGCCCTGCCGGCCGAGCCCGAGCGCATCTTCGCCGACATCAACTCGCTGCCGCCCGACCCGGCCCTCTACCGCGACACCCGCATCCCGGTGCCGCAGGGGCGGAGCGCCGACGAGCCCGAGGTGTCGTACTCGCTGTTCCAGGCGTCGAACTGGGTCGTCGAGGTGCTGCGCGATGCCGACGACCTGACGCGCATCGTCTACGAGGCCTTCGAGGACGCCCACCGCAGCAGCTCGACGCGTCATCTCGAGCTGTTCTTCGACGCGGTGCCGCCGCACCTGGAGTCGCTCGGGTACGCGGGCTCGGTCGAGGCGTACGCCGAGGGCATCCGGATGGCCGAGCGCGACTTCGGCATGACCGGGCGGATGATCCAGGGCATCGACCGCAGCCGGAGCGGCGAGCACGCGCTCGCCCTCGTGCGGCAGGTGGTCGACAACCCGCACGAGTACGTCGCGGGCATCGGTCTCGACAACCTCGAGACCTCGGGCCCGCCCGAGCGGTTCGTCGACGCCTACCGGCTCGCGGGCGAGGCCGGGCTCGGCCGGACGGCGCACTCGTCGGAGCACTCCCCCACGGCCGTCAACACCGTCACCTGCCTCGATCTGCTCGGCTGCGACCGCATCGACCACGGGTACTACGTGCTCGAGGACGACGACGTCGTGGCGCGGATGCGCGACGAGCAGGTGGCCTTCACCGTCGTCTCGACCACGTCGCGTCGCTCGTGGCGACCGTGGCGACGCGCCTCGATCGAGGCGATGCTCGCCGCGGGCCTGAACGTCGTGCCCGCGTCGGACGACCCGGGCATGTTCCCGACGACCCTCGCCGCCGAGTACCGCATCGTGCACGAGCAGATCGGCGCCACCGCCGACCAGGTGCGGGTCATGGCCCTCGCCGGGGTCGACGCGAGCTGGCTGCCCGCCGCCGAGAAGCAGACGCTGCGCGCGGACTTCGAGCGCGACATCGCCGCGCTCGACAGCGAGTTCGCGCTCGTCGGCTGACGAGGCGAGCGCTCGTCGGCTGACGAGGCGCGCGCTCGTCGGCTGACGAGGGTCGCGCCCGTCGACCGACGAGGCGCGCCTCGTCAGCTGACGACGGTCAGACGCTGGGTGGGGCGCGTCATCGCCACGTACAGGCTGGCGTTGCCCCGCTCGGCACCGGTCCGGATGCGCTCGGGGTCGACGACGACGACGGAGTCGAACTCGAGGCCCTTCGCGGTCGCCGGGCTGAGCACGGAGACCGGCTTGGTCAGCGAGGCCGTGCCCGCGGCGACCAGGCCGGGCAGCGCCGCCGACAACGCGTCGACGAGCGTGGCGACGGCCTGCGCGGGGGCGACGACCGCGAGGGTCCCGTCGCCGTCGATCTCACGGTCGGCCCGCACGGCGTCGACCGTGGCGCGGACAAAGTCGTCTCTCGAGGAGGCGCCGGTCACCTCGAGCACCGGCCACTCGCTCGAGCGCACCGACCTGCTCGGGGTGATGCGCAGACCGGTCGCCTTCGCGACGTGCTCGGCGTACTGCACGATCTGCGTCGGGGTCCGGTAGTTGACCGTCAGCTCTTCGAGAGTCCACGGGGCGCTGGTCGGGGCCTCGGTGCCGCGACGACGACGACCCAGGAGGCTCTGCAGGGCGCGGTCCCACGAGTCGGCCGACGCCGGGCTCGACGCCTGCGCGATGTCGCCGACGACGGTGAACGACCGCAGCGGGCACCGACGCGACAGCAGACGCCACTGCATCGGCGAGAGCTCCTGCGCCTCGTCGACCACCACGTGGCCGAAGGCCCAGGTGCGGTCGCCGGCCGCACGCTCGGCCGTGGTCATCGAGGCGGCCCGTTCGGCGAACCCGCCCGCGATCTGCTCGGCCGACACCATGCCCTCGACGCCCATGTTCTCGATCGCGCGCTCGGCGTTCTCGATGTCGCGCTTGCGCTGCTGCTTGCGCGCCAGCTTGTCGGGGTCCACGCCGGCCTGGAACTCGCCGAGCAGCTCGGCCGCCTCGTCGAGGAGGGGGACGTCGGAGATCGTGAACTCCGAACCCCGGGGGCGCTGCAGCAGGGCGCGCTCGGCGGGGCTCCAGCGCGGGGTCAACGACGCCAGCCAGTTCGGCCGGGCGTAGAGGTCTTCGACGAGCTTCTCGGCCGAGAGCGGCATCCACGCCGTGTTCAACAGCACCCGCACGTCGTACGACTGGCGGATGTCCTCGCGGAGCACCGCCTCGTCCGATTCGTCGACGGTCGTGCCGTGCTCGCGCATCTGAGCGACGAGCAACCGGGTGAGGGCCGACAGGGCGCCCTTGTTGAACGTGACGCGAGCCTCGTTGTGCGGCTTGCCCCGTTCTTGGGCACGACGCATCGCGTCGCCCACGAGGTCGGGCTGGACGACGAGGCGCTCGCCGTTGATGTCGATGGTCGTCGACTCGGTCGGGCGCACCTGCCGCGACCGGACCGCACGGCGGATCAGGTCGGCCATCTCGGCGCGGCCCTTGATCGCCGCCGTCTCGGGCGCGTCGTCGAGCTGGGTCTCGAGGCCCGGGTAGAGACCGCCGAGGCTCGACAGCACGACGCCGCTCTCGCCGAGCGACGGCAGCACCTGCTCGATGTACCGGAGGAACGACCGCGACGGGCCGACCACGAGCACACCCGAGCCGCGGAGGCGCTCGCGGTGCGAGTAGAGGAGGTACGCGGCGCGGTGCAGCGCGACGGCGGTCTTGCCCGTGCCCGGTCCGCCCTGGACGACGAGCACGCCGTCGAGCGGTGCGCGGATGATGCGGTCCTGTTCGGCCTGGATGGTCGCCACGATGTCGGTCATGCGCCCGGTGCGCTGCGCGGTGAGGGCGGCCATGAGCGCGCCCTCGCCCTGCAGCTGCACGTCGTCGCGGTCGAGCAGGTCGGGGTCGAAGACCTCGTCCTCGAGCCGGGTGACGGTGCGCCCGTCGAGGGTCAGGTGACGCCGGGCCCGCACGCCCTGCGGAGTCGCCGCGGTCGCCTGGTAGAAGGCGGCCGCACCCGGCACGCGCCAGTCGAGCAGGATCGGGTGGTGCAACCGGTCGCGGAGGCCGATGCGGCCGATGTAGCGGTACCGACCGCCCTCGCCGGCCTCGGCCGGGGCGTCGACGTCGCCGCTCTGACCGAGCTCGTCGGGCTCCTCCAGCTCGAGGCGCCCGAAGGCGAGCCGCTCGTCGACGGCGCCGAGCTGGGCGATCGTGTCCTCGTAGAGCCGCGCGTACGAGTCGCGCTCGCTGCGGCTCTGGTGATTGCCCCCGACGGTCTCGCGCCGCACGGTCTCGAGACGCCCTCGGGCGTCGGCTTTCAACTCGTCGAGTCGCGAGTAGAGCGTGCCCACGTAGGCGCGTTCGCGGTCCAGCTCAAAAGACAACAGTCACTCAACCCTTCGGGAAAGTCGGCGTGTCAGTCTACCTGCCGCCGGACGACCGAACGCCCCCGCCGGGTGGCTGGGGGCGCTCGGTCGACACGGCGGTGTGCCGGTCAGAACTCCTCGTGGGTCTCGGGGTCGCCGTCCCACAGCCGACCGCGCTCGAGGCCGCTGATGGCCTCGACCTCGGCCGCCGTCAGCTCGAAGTCGAAGACGTCGAGGTTCTCGCGCTGGCGACCGGGGTCGGCCGACTTCGGCACCGGGACGGCGCCGAGCTGGACGTGCCAGCGGAGCACGACCTGCGTCGGGGTCTTCCCGTGCGCGGCAGCGATGTCCGTGATGACCGTCTCACTGAGCAGCTCGCTCTGCTTCGCGAGGGGGCTCCAGCTCTCGGTCACGATGCCCATGCGCTCGTGGACGGCCCGGAGGCCGGCCTGCGGGAAGTACGGGTGCAGCTCGATCTGGTTGACCGCCGGCACGACGCCGGTCTCGTCGGCCAACCGCTGGAGGTGAGCCTCGGTGAAGTTCGAGACGCCGACGGACGAGACGAGGCCGTCCTCCTGCAGCTTCACGAAGGCGCGGAACGAGTCGACGTACTTGTCGACCCGCGGCAGCGGCCAGTGGATCAGGTAGAGATCGACCCGCTCGAGGCCGAGGGTGCCGAGGCTCTCGTGGAAGCTCGCGATGGTCTCGTCGTAACCGTGGTGCCGACCGGGCAGCTTGGTCGTGATCACGAGCTCGTCGCGGGGCACGTCGACCCGTCGGACGGCCTCGGCCACCGCGTCTTCGTTGCCGTAGTTGAGCGCCGTGTCGATCAGGCGGTAACCCGACTCGATGGCCGTGGCGATCTGCCCGGCGCCCTCGGCGCCGTTCATCCCGTACGTGCCGAGCCCGAGGCTCGGGAGGGTGCGACCGTCGTTCAACCCGACGGAGGGTGCCGAGGCCGCCGTCATCAGCTGACGCCGAGCAGGTCGATCACGAAGATGAGGGTCTTGCCCGAGAGCGAGTGACCGCCGCCGGCGGGGCCGTACGCGAGGTGCGGGGGGAGGACGAGCTTGCGACGTCCGCCGACCTTCATGCCGGGGATGCCCTCCTGCCAGCCGAGCACGAGCGCCGCGAGCGGGAAGTTGATCGGCTCGCCGCGGCTCCACGACGAGTCGAACTCCTCGCCGGAGTCGTACTCGACGCCGAGGTAGTGCACGTTGACGGTCGAACCGGACTTCGCCTCGTCGCCGTCGCCGACGGTGATGTCGACGATCTGCAGCTCGGTGGGGGCGGGGCCCTCGGGGGCGTCGATCTCGGGCTTGATGCTGGGGTCGTGAGTCATACCGACCATCCAACCACCGACGGACCCGACCAGACGAAGGAGGGTCGACCGCTCGTGTCCTCCCTGCGAGGCTCGAGTGGTCGACCCACCGTCCGTTCGCACCGAGATCTGCTCATCGATGCGAACGAATGGACGATACCTCCGCTCCCGGGCCGCGCAAAATCGACGATGATGGAGTCTTGTCCACTCCTCCCGGCGCACCGCGACGACCGCTCTTCGTCGACCTGACGCCCCTCCGCGCGAGCCCCGCCTTCGCCCGGCTCTTCGTCGGCAACACCGTCAGCGGCATCGGCACGCAGCTCACCGTCGTCGCCGTCGGCCTCGAGGTCTACGACATCACCCGCTCGACCTTCGCCGTGGCCCTCGTCGGCGTGTTCTCGCTCGTGCCGATGATCGTGGCGGGCCTCTACGGCGGGATGCTCGCCGACGCGTTCGACCGACGGAAGGTGGCCCTCGTCGCGGCCGTCTTCGCCTGGCTGTCGACGGCGGCGATCGCCCTGCACGCCTGGCTCGGGGTCCGCGAGGTCGCGCTGCTCTACCTGCTCGCCTGCGTCAACGCCGTCGCCGTCGCCGGGACGATGATCGCGACCTCGCGGGCGGCGATCGTGCCCCGCCTGCTGCCCACGCGCCTCCTCCCGGCCGCCGCAGCCCTCGGCGGCATCGGCACCGGCCTGATGCTGACCGTCGGCCCCGCTCTGGCCGGGGTGCTGGTCGCGGGGGTGGGGTTCCCGCTCACGTACAGCGTCGACGTCGTGCTCTTCTCCTTCGCATTCGTCGGCATCCTCACGCTGCCGCCCATCCGACCCGAGGGCGAGACCAGCCGACCCGGCCTGTCGTCGCTCGCCCAGGGCATGCGGTTCCTGCGGAGCTCGCCGAACATCCGCACCACGTTCGTCGTCGACCTGATCGCCATGACCTTCGGACAGCCGCGGGTGCTGTACCCGGTCGTCGGCACCCTGGTGAT
This sequence comes from Frigoribacterium sp. CFBP9030, assembly GCF_034045195.1. Lineage (NCBI taxonomy): Bacteria > Bacillati > Actinomycetota > Actinomycetes > Micrococcales > Microbacteriaceae > Frigoribacterium > Frigoribacterium sp. CFBP9030. Next base: position 432,232 of record NZ_JAXCWG010000001.1, on the reverse strand, counting down.
CGGAGGAGGCGCGGTGACCGTCGGAGCCCTCACCGCCTCCTACGCCGTCGGCTCGCTGCTCAGCAGCGTGTTCTCCGGCCGTCTGGGGCAGGTGCGGCTGCAGGGCCGGGCGGTCAACCGCTCCATCGCGGTCTACGGCGCTTTCATAGCGGCCTTCGGGGTCGTCCTGGCGCTGACGCCGATGCGAGCGGGCGGCGCTCTCGGCGACGGTCTGGCCGACGCCCGACCGGTCGCCCTCGTCGCGGCCGCGATCGCCTTGGCCGGGGCGGGTGCGGCCGACAACGTCAGCTCGATCTTCCGCTCGACGATCCTGCAGGCCGCGGCGCCCGACTCGATGCGCGGGCGCCTGCAGGGGATCTTCATCGTCGTCGTCACCGGCGGGCCCCGCCTCGGCGACCTGTTCGTCGGACTCGTCGCCGCGGTCGGCGTCGCCTGGCCGCCGCTGCTCGGCGGAGCGCTCGTCGTCGTCCTGCTCGGGGTGGTGGCCCGGCTGACGCCGTCGTTCCGCCGTTACGACGCGACCGCGCCGACGCCCTGATCGCGCGCCCGGCGGGACGACGGGCAGGACGCCCGGAGGGACGACGGGCGCGGTCGGCGAGGGAGGTGCGCGGCCGTCACCACTGCGGAGGCAGCGGACGCCCCCACTGGTCGTAGTACACCGGCTGCCGCCCCCGGCCCGCGCCGTCGTAGCCGCTGCCCATCGGGCGCCCCGATCCGTCGACCCAGGGCGTGCCGTCGGGACGCGGCGCGTGATCGGCGAACGCGGTGGCGGGCGCCTGCAACGCGGCCCGGCTGGCGCCGAGCGCCTGCAGCAGCTCGGCCTCGTCGCGGCCGGCGACCGCGTCGAGCTCTCGGCGCCCCTTGAGCATCCGCTGCCGGGTCGACGCCAGCCGGGTGGCGTCCGATACGAAGCGCTTCATGGCGGGACCGAGGCCGTTCGCCGCGGCCCAGCGGCGGGCGCGGCGACGCCCGGCGGAGGTCGAGAGCATGGCGACCTCGTCGGCGCTGAACCAGCCGACGGCCGCGTACTCAGCGAGGCGGGCGTGCGTGGTTCGGCGCTCGCTGCGGCGCAGGAAGATGACGAGCCCCACCATCGCCGCGAAGATCGGCACCTGCACCAGCAGGTAGTAGGCGAAGAACGCCCCCCCGACGACGACGAGCGCGCCGTTCCAGAGGGCGTGCAGCGCGATGGCCGGGACGAGACCCGCGAAGAAGAAGCCGATGGCGCCGAACGGGCCCGTGCGACGGACGGCGTAGCCGAGGGCGACGCCGGTGCAGGCCGTGTACATGACGTGGGCGAAGGGCGACATGATCGCCCGCACCAGGAACGTGAACACGAGCCCCTGGCTGCCGGTCGCGAGGTCGTCGGCGACCTGCACGGCGAAGTACTGGATGTTCTCGACGAAGGCGAAGCCGGCCGCCACCGTGGCGGCGTAGACGATGCCGTCGACCGGGCCGTCGAAGTGGCGGCGGAAGATCCAGAGCACCAGCAGCACCCCGAAGCCCTTGGCGGCCTCTTCGACGACGGGCGCCTGCACGACCGCCCCGAAGAGATCGGCGGAGTCGCCATCGGCGAGACCGAAGACGGCCCGGACGTTGCCGACGACGATGTCGACCACGAGCGCGGTGCTCACGGCGACGGCTGCGCCCCAGAGGAACGCGAACAGCAGCGCGACCCGGGGCTCGGGCTCCCACCGGTCGACGAGCCAGATGCCGACCAGCACGATCGCGAGCGGCACGAAGGCGAGCAGCGCGCCGGCCGCGATCAGCGACGGGCGGAGGAAGATCAGGAAGTACACGACCACGGCGAGCGCGAACACCCCGATGACGGTGAACCCGACCGCGAGCGCCACCGTGCTCGCGACGCGGGGCCGAGGAGGCGCGGGTCGGCTGAACACCGGCTGCACCGGGTACCACACCGGCTGCGGGTTCGGCGTGACGGTCGACGACCTGGGGTGGTCGTGGCCGCGGGGATCGTTCCAGGTCATGCCTCGACCTTAGGGGCAGCCGGGATCGGCCGAGCGGCCGGGGCGGGCGACGGGCCGGCGGTATCCTCGGGGGATGTCGTCGACCCGGTCCCTGCCCGAGGACCCGACGATGCTCCGCTACGTCGTCATGCGGGTCTGGCACGACTTCCTCCGGCATCGCACGATCGATGCGGCGGCCTCGCTGACGTTCTTCGCCCTGCTCGCCCTGGTGCCCACGGCCCTGGCGCTCGTGTCGGGCGTCGCCCTGTTCGTCGACGACGGGCGTGACGCGGTCGAGGAGATCCTCGTGGTCGCGAGGTACATCCTCACGCCGAACGCGGTCGAGTCGCTGCGCAGCCCGCTCGAGCAGATGCTGAGCCTGTCGAGCCCGGGGCTCGCGTTCGCCATCGGCCTGTGGCTGACCCTCTGGTCGCTGTCGGCCTACGCCACGGCGTTCGGTCGGGCGATGAACACCGCCTACGAGGTCGAGGAGGGGCGACGCATCTGGAAGTTCCGCGGCCACATGATGATCGTGACGCTCGTGCTGATGGTCTCGCTCGCGCTGATCGCGGTGATCCTGCTGGTGACCCCGACCCTCAGCGATGCGGTCGCCGGTCGTCTCGGCATCGGCCGCCCCTGGACGGACCTCTACAACGTGCTCAAGTGGCCGGTGCTGGTCGCCCTCGCCGTGCTGTCGGTGGCCGTCCTCTACTTCTTCACGCCGAACGTCCGACCGCCTCGCCTGCGCTGGGTGTCGTACGGCGCCATGGTGGCGCTCGGCGGCTGGGCGCTCGCGACCGCGGGCTTCGCGACCTACGTGCTGACGGTCTCCAACTACGACCGCTTCTACGGCTGGGTCGGCGGCGTCGTCGTCGTGCTGCTCTACGCGTACATCAGCAACTTCGTGTTGATCATCGGGGGCGAGCTCGACAGCGAGATCCTCCGCATGCGTCAGCTGCGGCGCGGGGTGAAGGCCGAGGAGGTCATCCCGCTGCCGATGCGCGACACGGCGCGCAATCACATCCTGGCGCGCAACCTCGCCTGGGACATCCGGGTCGGCCGCGCCATCCGCGAGCGGTCGCTGCGCGAGAACGGCGGGGTGCTCGACCCCGACGAGCTGCGGCGGCTGCACCTGCGCTCCGAGCACGAGCAGGCGGCGGCCGACGCCGAGCGGGAGCACGCGGCGGAGCGCTCCGAGCAGACCGACACGACCAGCCACGCGCCCTCGACCCCCTGATCAGGAGGCTCCGGTCGCGAGGCCTCCGTCGGAGGGCTGCGACCTGCAGGAGGCGCGGTGCCGGTGCGACCGGCACCGCGCCTCCTTCGCCGCCGTCGCCTCCGGCCTGCCGCGCCCGCCTCAGCCGGCGGTCTCGTCGGCGGGGTTGCGCGCCCCGGCCGAGTTGGCCGCCCGGGCCACCGCCGCGGCGGGGTCGTCGACGTCGATGATCGGGATCGAGCTCGTGACGGCCTCGAGCCCCGAGAGGCGCGCGGGCGACAGGACCTTCTGCACCTGCGCCTCGCTCATGAGGCCCGCGGCGACGACGAGCGCCGAGATGGAGCCGTTCGTGGTCAGCGCCGTGTGGGCGATCGCCGCGGCCGCCGCGTAGCCGATGTAGGGCGTGAGCGCCGTGACGCTGCCGACGTTGGTGTCGACCTGCTGGCTGAGCCGCGCGCGGTTGGCCTCGATGCCGTCGACGCAGTTGACCCGGAGCGTGCGGCAGGCGTAGGTCATCCACTGCAGACTCTGCATCACCGAGTGCGTGATGACCGGTTCGAAGGCGTTCAGCTGCAGCTGACCGGCCTCGGCCGCCATCGTGACGGTGAGGTCGGCCCCGGCCACCGAGAACGCCACCTGGTTGACGACCTCGGGGATCACGGGGTTGACCTTGCCGGGCATGATCGACGAGCCCGCCTGGCGGGGCGGCAGGGTGATCTCGCCGAGGCCCGCCTGCGGCCCGGACGACAGCAGCCGCAGGTCGTTGCAGATCTTCGAGAGCTTGATGGCGCTGCGCTTGAGGGCGCCCATCAGCGTCATGAAGACGCCCGTGTCGCTCGTCGCCTCGATGAGGTCGGGTGCGGTGACGAGGTCCATGCCCGACAGCTCGCCGAGGTGGCGGCGGACGGCCTCGGCGTACTGCGGGTCGGCGGTGATCCCGGTGCCGATGGCGGTCGCGCCCAGGTTGATCTCGCCGAGCAGCGGCACGACGTCGCGCAGCCGCTGCACGTCTTCGCCGAGGGTGTGGGCGAAGCCGACGAACTCCTGGCCGAGGGTCATCGGCACGGCGTCCTGCAGCTGGGTGCGACCGACCTTCAGCACGTCGTGGAACTCGGCGCCCTTCGTCGCGAACGACGTCGCGAGCAGGTCGAGCTCGTCGAGCAGGCGGCGGAGCGTCAGCACCATGCCGATCTTGATCGACGTCGGGTACGTGTCGTTCGTGCTCTGGCTGCGATTGACGTCGTCGATGGGGTGCAGCCGCGCGTAGTCGCCCTTCGCGTGACCGAGCAGCTCGAGCGCCCGGTTCGCGATGACCTCGTTGCTGTTCATGTTGGTCGACGTGCCGGCGCCGCCCTGGATGACCCCGACCGCGAACTGGTCGTGCAGCGCCCCGCCGCGGATCTCGACGCACGCGCGTTCGATGGCCTCGGCCTTGGTGCGGTCGAGCACGCCGATCTCGACGTTGGCGCGGGCCGCCGCCTGCTTGACGAGCGCGAGGGCGATGACGAGGTCGGGGTAGACCGAGATCGGCCGTTGCGAGATCGGGAAGTTCTCGAGCGCGCGAGATGTGTGGATGCCCCAGTAGGCGTCTGCGGGGACCTCCCGACTGCCCAGCGAATCGGTCTCGGTGCGGGTGGCTGCTGCTGTCTCGTGCGTCACGGGTGGTGCGCCTCCGGTCGTCAGTCGGGCCCGGTCGTCGTCGATCGGGCGGTGACCACGACTGTACCGGCGCGGGCCCTCACGGGGCGGCGGGCCGAGGAGGCGCGGGTCGGGTCGACCCGCGAGGGTTCAGCTGTGGAGGGCGGGCACGATCAGGTAGATGCCGAACAGGACGCCGAGCGCGCAGACCACGAAGCAGGCGTAGCCGGCGATCGTGCGCACCCGTGCGCGGTCGTCGACGGCGAGCAGGCGCAACCCGAACGAGTAGAGCGACACCAGGGCGGCGGCGGAGAAGAGCGCGACGAGCGCGACCACGACGAATGCGGACCAGTCGATCATCAGCGCACCTCGTCGTCGGTGGTGGAGCCGCTGCGCGTCGCGGCGGAGGCCGGTGGATCGTCCATCCGGACGAACGGCGCCTCGACACCGGCCGCCGGCGTGTCGACGCGTCCGCGGCGGTCGGCCCGGCGGGCCCGACGCCGCGAGAGGACGGACGTCGCGGCGACGTCGACCTCGATGGCCGAGCCCTGGTCGTGCGGCCGACGGCGCGAGACGACGAAGATGCCGGCGATGACCGTGGCACCGACGACGGCGTCGATCACGAGGCCGGGGAGACCCCACGACGCGATGAACGCGGCGACGGCGCCCACGGCGGCGGATGCCGGGAGCGTGATGAACCAGGCGACGACGATCTTGCCGGCCGTGCCCCACTGGATCTTCGAGCCGCGGCGACCGAGACCGGCGCCGATGATGGAGCCGCTGGCGACCTGCGTCGTCGACAGGGCGAAGCCGAGGTGGCTCGACGCGAGCACGGTGGCCGTCGTGGACGCCTCGGCCGAGAAGCCCTGCGTGGGCTTGACCTCGGTGAGACCGCCTCCCATGGTCTGGATGATGCGCCAGCCCCCGGTGTAGGTGCCGAGCGCGATGGCGAACGCGCAGACCACGACGACCCAGAACGGCGGGCCCGAGTCGGGGGCGAGCAGACCGCCCGCGATCAGCGTCAGGGTGATGACGCCCATGGTCTTCTGCGCGTCGTTCGTGCCGTGCGCCAGGGCGACCAGCGACGAGGTGAAGATCTGGCCGTAGCGAAACCCGCCCCGCTCGCTCTTGTCGTCGCGCCGTCTGGTGATCGTGTACGCCAGGCGCGTCGCCGTGTACCCGACCACCCCGGCGATGAGCGGCGCGAGCAGCGCCGGCAGCACGACCTTCGACAGGACGACGCCGAAGTCGACCGAGCCGAGCCCGGCACCCACCAGCGCGGCGCCGATCAGACCGCCGAAGAGCGCGTGCGACGAGCTGGACGGCAGACCGCGCAGCCAGGTGAACATGTTCCAGACCACGGCGCCGATCAGCCCGGCGAAGATCATCTCGGGGGTGATCAGGACTCCCCCGTCGCCCTCCCGGATGATGCCGCCCGAGACGGTCTTGGCGACCTCGGTGCTGAGGAACGCGCCGACGAGGTTCAGCACCGCGGCCACGGTGACCGCGACCCGGGGCTTCATCGCCCCGGTGGCGATCGGCGTCGCCATCGCGTTCGCGGTGTCGTGGAACCCGTTGGTGAAGTCGAAGAAGAGGGCCACCGCGATGACCAGGACGACGATGAGCGTGATATCCACCGGCTGAGTGTCACAGCTGGGTGAACGGCGGTCAACTCGGAGGTGGACGCGAGGTGTCTCGCGGGCGGTGCCGAGCGGTGGCCGTCGGTCGTCAGACGTGCGGCACGAACTCCTGCCAGGCGCGGCGGCGCTCGCCCCGTGGATCGTGCTCGACGCGGTCGCGCACGTCGATGATCAGGGTCCGACGACGGAACGGGTCGTAGGTGGGCCAGCCTTCGACCGACCCCGTGCGGACGAACTCGAGCCATCGTGCGCGGGTCCGGGCCGAGGCCCGCACGAACGCACGACGCCCGCCGAGCAGGCTGAGCGCCCAGCCGAACGGGGAGCGCATCCGGTCGTAGACGCCCCAGAGCTCGAGCCCGTGGAACGCGTCGAGACCCGCGACCCGCAGGATCCGCGTGGTGGCGTCGAACCGGTAGAAGCGGACGGGCTGGTGCACCGCGTGCCGCTCGGCCACCTTGACGCTGGGGAACCAGAACGCGAAGTCCCCGCCGAAGTCGAGGGCGGCGGGGCGCGACGGGAGCCCCGGGTAGTGCTTCTTGATCTCGCGTCGCGACTTCTTCTTCGTCGCCGCGAAGATCGCCCGGATGCGCGGCTTGGTCGTGGCGAGGATGTCGCGTCGCCCCGTGAAGACCGAGCCCTCGCGGTCGTTCGTCCCGATGATCAGCGGCACGGGATGCGCCCGCCCCGCCTTGAACGCGTCGAGAGGGCGTTCGGGCAGGAACCCGCCGTCGATGACGGGGCTGAAGCAGATCGTGCCCGGATCCTCGTCGGGGATCCTCAGCTGCAGCTGACTCGCGGCCCGGACGATCGCCCCCGTCGGCGCGACGGCGAGCAGCTCGGCCGCGTCGTCGACCGAGGTCGACTCGAGGTCGTCGTCCCGCAGGGCGTGGGTGAGGATCTCGAGGAACTCCCCCGCCCAGCGCCGGGTGACCTCGGGCGGGTAGACGGCGTTCGGCGGCGAGCTCTGAGCGATCACCCCGGCGAACAGCCCGCGAGCGCGCGGCACCGTCATGAGCGTCGTCACGGCGTTGCCGCCCGAGCTCTCGCCGGACAGCGTCACGCGATCGGGGTCGCCGCCGAACGACCGGATCGTGTCGCGGATCCACTCGAGGGCGGCCACCTGGTCGCGCAGCCCGAGATTGGACTCGAGCGGGCGCTCGGGGGTGGCCCAGTGCGTGAAGTCGAGGTAGCCGAACGCGCCCAGCCGGTAGTTGAAGCTCACGTAGACGATGCCGCCCTCGCGGACGAGCGTCTCGCCCTGCCTCGGGTGCTCGCGCGACGAACCGACGCTGTACGCGCCGCCGTGCACGAAGACCAGCACGGGCAGGTCGTCTCCCGCGGCGCTGCCGTCGGGCGCGATCACGTTGATCGTGAGGCAGTCCTCGCTGAGCGGCGTCGTCGCGTCGACGCCGACGAACTGCACTCTGTCCTGCGGGGCGGCGGGCCCGAACCGGGTCGCGTCGCGGACGCCCGCCCAGCCCGGGGCGGGCTCGGGGGCTCGGAACCGGAGGGGCCCGACAGGAGGCGCGGCGTAGGGGATCCCGCGCCACGCGACGACGCCGCGCTCGCGGAGTCCGCGGACGGACCCCTGCGGGGTCGTTCGGACGAGGTCGTCGGCGGGGGCGCTCACCCGACGATGCTACGAGGGCGGAGGCGCCGGTTCGGCCGCGTTCATCCGACGTTCTCCTAGCGGCGCGCTGACAGGATGGAGGCATCTCCTTGCAGTCGCTGCATCCGACGCGGCTGCCCGACACGACGGGACGGTCGCCTCCGCATGGAACTCGCCGAGCTGCTGATCATCCTCACGGGCTCTCTGATCGTCACCGCCTTCGCCCGCTGGCGCGGCCTGCCGGCCCCGTTGCTGACCGTCGGCGTCGCACTGCTCGTCTCGTTGATCCCCGGTGTGCCCGACGTCGAGATCGACTCGGAGCTGATCCTGACCGTGGTGCTGCCGCCGCTGCTCTACTCCGCCGCCCTCGACGTCTCGCTGCTCAACTTCCGCGAGAGCCGGGCCCAGATCGCCCGGCTGGGCGTCGGCGCCGTCGTCGTCACCGCCTTCGCCGTGGGCGGCGTGGCCTACCTGATGATCCCCGACATGACCCTGCCGGCCGCACTGCTCGTCGGGGCCGTGGTCGCGCCTCCTGACGCGGTGTCGGCCGCCGCCATCGGGCGGAGGCTCGGTCTGCCCCGCAAGGTGATGACCGTGCTGTCGGGCGAGAGCCTCATCAACGACGCGGCGTCGCTGACGCTCGTGAAGGTGTTCCTCGCCATCGTCGGCGGGGCCAGCCTCACGGTGTGGGACGACCTCGGCATCTTCGCGCTGGCGATCGGGGTCGGGGTGGCCGTCGGTCTCGTGCTCGGCTTCGTCGCGCACCGGGTGCGGATGCGCATCGACGACCCGGTCATCGAGAACGTCATCGGACTGCTCCTGCCGTTCGTCGCCTACATCACGGCGGAGGAGCTCGGCGGATCGGGCGTGCTCGGCGTCGTCGCCGCCGGGCTCTACGTCGGCTTCAACTCGCCGCGGACGGGCTACGCGACCCGGCTGCAGGAGCGCCCGTTCTGGTCGGCGGCGGACGTCGTCCTCGAGGGCTTCGTCTTCGCCCTCATCGGGCTGCAGCTGCGGGCCGTGGTGCTCGACGTCGCCGACAGCGAGCGGGGTCTGGGGCAGAGCGTCGGGGTCGCGCTCGCCGTGCTCGCGGTCGTCGTGCTCGTCCGCCCCGTGTTCGTCTTCGGCAGCCACTACGCCGCGCGCGCCGCCCGCTACGTGTTCCTGTCGCCTCTGCTGCGGAGGCTCCGCAGGGTGCCCGCGCTGCGGAGGGCCCGGGCTGCGCCCGCTCTCCGCGCGGTCCGCTACCGGCCGCAGCCCCGGATGGACTGGCGGCAGCTCACGGTCATCTCGTGGACGGGCATGCGCGGCGTGGTGACGCTGGCCGCGGCCGTGTCGATCCCCGCCGTCACCCAGTCGAGCATCGCGGTGCCGGCCCGCGACACGATGTTCCTGATCGCGTTCATCGTGACCGTGGGGACCCTGCTGATCCAGGGCCTGACCCTGCCCGTCGTGATCCGCGCCCTCGGGGTCCGCGACGAGACCCAGCGCGACCGCGACCTCGCCGCCGAGCTCGAGATCTTCGCGACCAGCACGGAGGAGACGATGGCGTACGTCGAACGCCGCCGACCTGTGTGGGAGGAGCGCTGGGGCGCGGAGCTCACCGACCGCGCCGTCCGCTCGACCACCACGCGTCTGCTGCGTCAGAACGAGGCCCTGCAGCGCACCGCGGTCGACGACGCCGACGAACGCGAGGCGAACGGCCCGACGGACGACCAGGCCCGCAGGAGGCGCGAGGCACCGCACGCGATCGGCACCATCCGTCGGGAGCTGCTGGCCAAGCGTCGCGAGGTCGTGCTCCGCGAACGCGACGCGGGCAACCTCGACGAGGAGGTCATGCGGCGGGTGCTGCTCGGGCTCGACGCGGAGGAGCTCGCCATGGACACCTCGGCGCTCGCCAGCACGAGGTCCTGAGGGGTCGACGGGCGGAGACCGCGGCGTACCCTGGAGGACGGCGGACGAGGCGAGAGCAGGCGGCAGTGACGGACACGACGGCGGGATCGACGACGGGCGGATCGGCGGGAGGCGCGGCGGACGACGGCGCGGGCGGCGCGGATCGAGCCGGTCGGACCGGGCCCGGCCGCTTCCGTCGGTGGTACTCGACCCTCCACCCGTCGCTGCAGCTGATCGGGCTGCAGCTCTGGCTGCCGCTGTTCTTCATCGTCGGCTTCTGCCTCTGCTACATCGCGGCGTTCCATGCGCCGCATCCGCACGACGTGCCGGTGGCGATCGTCGGCTCGTCGTCCGAGCTGCAGACGACCCTCGACGAGCGGCTGCCCGGCGCGATCGAGCTGCGCTCGTACGACGACGTGGCGGAGGCGCGGTCGGCGGTCACGAGCGGTCGCGTGGCGGTCGCCTACGATCCGGGCGACGACGCCCTCTACACGGCGAGCGCGCACCAGTACCAGGTCGCCGCCCTGATCCCGGCCATGCTGACGCCGGTGATCGAGGCGGAGGGGGCGGCGGCGCCCGCGGTGACCGACCTCGCCCCGCTGCCCGCCTACGACGAGTACGGCACGGTCTCGCTCTACCTGATGCTCGCCTGGTGCATCGGCGGCTACATGGTCGCCATGTTCATCGGGCTGATGGGCGCGCCGCTGCGTCACCGCACCCGCACGACCGTGATCGTCGTCGGCGGGGCGGTCATCTCGCTGATCACGAACGTCCTGGCCGGGCCGGTGGTCGGCGCCGTGCAGGGTCACTTCCTCGAGCTCTTCCTGCTGGGCTGGGGATGGATCATCGCGATCGGCCTCGCCGTCAACGGCATCAGCTACTTCGTCGGTCGGTTCGTCGCCCTGCCCGCGATGATCGTCTTCGTCTTCCTGTCGATGCCGGCCTCGGGCGGGGCCTACCCGTCGTGGTTCATGCCCCAGCCGTTCGCCTGGCTGAACAACGTCGTGGTGGGCAGCGGCATCACCGAGATGCTGAAGCGGGCCCTCTACGACGTCGGCCCCGGCTACGGTCGCGGACTCACGATGATGCTGGCCTACGCGGTCGCGGGGGTCGTGCTGATGGTCACCGGCAAGAAGTGGTGGGAGCGACGTCGGATCCGCCGCATCGTGACGGGTCGCACGACCATGTTCGCGGACGCCCAGAACGCGAACCGCGACTTCCTGGTCGCCGAGCGCGACGAGGTGCTGCGACGCCACGGGCTCGTCTCGACCGACACCGGCACGATCAACACCGTCGGCGTCGACGAGCGCGGCGACCTGGACGACGGCACGTCGGGCGACATGTTCCTCGGTTCGCCCGGCGGCCTCGAAGACGACACCCTCGACACGCGGCCGATCCCGACGAGACCCCGCCGGTAGGCTGACCGGTCGTGAACCGATCCGCCCTGCACCGCCTGCTCGTCGCGGTCGTCGTCGTCCTGCTGGTCGCCGCCGCCGCCCTCTACGTCCTGAGCGTCACGCTCGCACCGGGCGGCCGTGACGTCGCCGGTCTCTTCGTGGGCTACGCGTGGGGCGCGGTCGTGCTGGCCGTGCTGGTCGGCGTGGTCGACTTCTTCGTCCGCTCGAGCGGCTCCCGGTCGCACCGCGGCGAGCGCTGACCCCGGCCGATCAGGCGGACGGAGCGCCGACGGGCGGCATGCCGTCGGGCAGAGGCCGATCGGAGGCGACGCTCGCGAGGTCCTCGCCGAAGGTGAACTCGTGCGAGACGGCGCCGCCGGCGAGCACGGCCGGGAGCCACACGCGCGCGTCGCTCCACATCTCGTCGAGCGGCAGATCGTCGAGCGCGAACCAGGCGGGGGCGAGCTCGTCGCTCTCGACGGGCTCGCCCGACCAGCGCGTCGTGACGAACACCGTCGAGCGCTGACTCCACGACTCGCGGTGCGGGAACAGATAGAGCAGATCCCCGCGGCGGTCGAGGTCGCCCGGCTGCACGACCACGCCCGCCTCCTCCGCGATCTCGCGGACGATCGCGTCGAGCGCCGACTCCCCCGCCTCGAGCTTGCCGCCGAGACCGACGTACCGCCCCGTGCCGAGACCGCGCTTCTTACGACCGAGCAGCACCTCCGTCCGCCCCTCGACCCTGCGGAGGAGGTAGGCGACGCACACTCGGTAGACCATGCGCCGAGGCTAGCGGCCCCGCGACCGTCGAGGCGCTCGCGCGTAGGCTCGTCCGCATGCCCGAGACACCCGACGCGCCCCGAGGGGGCGTGCCCGAGTTCCGTGGGGCCGGTCGCAGCCTCGAGGTGCTGCGGGCCGAAGCGCACGACGAGCTCGCGGCCCTGATCGAGCTCCGGTGCCGCAACGGCGAGGACCCGTGGGACGTCATCCCCGGTCTGCCCACCGTCGACGAGCAGGTCGTCATCTCGATCCGCGCCGCGGCGCGAGGCGTCGACGGGGTGCCCGTCGCGGGCGGGCTGGGCACGACCGACGAGCTGAGGTTCCTCCGGACGGTCGCGCTCTGGCACCCCGAGCTGTCGCGTGCCGTGTGGTCGCTGATGGGCCGGATCGACGCCGCTTCGCACTGAGCGCGCATCGCGGCCTTCAGTAGGGTTGGCGGATGGCTTCCGTCCCCGCGCCCCGCGCTCCGAAGAGACCCGTCACTCGCAGCCACCACGGCCACGACTTCGTCGACGACTACGAATGGCTGAGGGCGAAGGAGGACCCGGAGGTCCTCGCGCATCTCGAGGCCGAGAACGCCCACACGACCGCGGAGACCGCGCATCTCGCGGGTCTCCGCGAGACCGTGTTCGACGAGATCAGGAGCCGCGTCCAAGAGACGGACCTCGGCGTCCCCGTCCGGGAGGGCTCGTGGTGGTACTACTCGCGGACGGCCGAGGGCTCGCAGTACGGCATCCACTGCCGGGCGCCCATCGCCGGCCCCGACGACTGGACTCCCCCGGTCTTCGGCGCCGACCGCCCCGCCGAGGGCGAGCAGGTCCTCCTCGACGGCAACGTCGAGGCCGACGGACACGACTTCTTCTCGCTCGGCAGCTTCGACGTCTCCCCCGACGGCCGACTGCTGGCCTACGCGGTCGACACCGAGGGCGACGAGCGCTACACCCTGCGGATCCGCGACCTCGAGTCCGGCTCCGACCTGGACGACGAGATCGCCGACACCGCCCCGGGCGCCCTCTTCGACGCCACCGGTCGCTACGTCTTCTACCCCACGGTCGACGAGTCGTGGCGCCCCGACACCATCTGGCGTCACGAGGTCGGCCGGGCGGCCGACGACGTCACCGTCTTCACCGAGCCCGACGACCGCTACTGGATCGGCGTGGGCCTGACCCGCAGCCGCCAGTACCTCGTGATCGACATCGGCTCCAAGATCACCAGCGAGACCTGGCTGCTCGACTCGAGCGACCCGACGGGCGAGTTCCGCGTCGTGTGGCCGCGCCGCGAGGGCGTCGAGTACGAGGTCGAGCACGCGATCGTCGCGGGCAGCGACCGCCTCCTCGTCGTCCACAACGACGGCGCCGAGAACTTCGAGCTGGTCGACGTGCCGGCCGACGACCCCACCTCGACCACCGACCGCCGCGTGATCATGCCGCACCGCGCCTCCGTCCGGCTCGAATCGGTCGACGCGTTCGCCGGCCATCTGGTCGTCGAGTACCGTCGCGATGCACTGCCCCGCTTCGCGGTCGTCCCGCTCGACGCCGACGGCTACGGCGACGTGACCGAGGTCGCGTTCGACGAGCCGCTCTTCGCCGCGGGCGTCGGCGGCAACCCCGAGTTCGCCCAGCCCACCGTCCGATTCGGCTACACCTCGTTCGTCACCCCGTCGACCGTGTACGACCTCGACGTGCGCACCGGCGAGCGTCGCCTGCTCAAGCGGCAGAACGTGCTCGGCGGCTACGACCCCGCCGACTACGAGCAGTCGCGCGAATGGGCCACCGCGGCCGACGGCACGCGCGTGCCCGTGTCGCTGGTCTGGCGCCGCGACGCCGTGCCGACCTCGGGCCCCGCGCCCGTCCACCTCTACGGCTACGGCTCGTACGAGCACAGCATCGACCCGGGCTTCAGCGTCGCCCGCCTGTCGCTGCTCGACCGCGGCGTCGTCTTCGCCGTGGCGCACGTGCGCGGCGGCGGCGAGCTGGGTCGCGCCTGGTACGAGGGCGGCAAGACGCTGACGAAGAAGAACACGTTCACCGACTTCGTCGACGTCGCCGACCACCTCATCGCCGAGGGCCGCACCACGCCCGAGCTGCTCGTCGCCGAGGGCGGCAGCGCCGGCGGCCTGCTGATGGGCGCGGTCGCCAACCTCGCGCCCGACCGCTTCGCGGGGATCGTCGCCGCCGTGCCCTTCGTCGACGCGCTCACGAGCATCCTCGACCCCGATCTGCCCCTCACGGTGATCGAGTGGGACGAATGGGGCGACCCGCTGCACGACGCCGAGGTCTACGAGTACATGCGCGGCTACAGCCCCTACGAGAACGTGCGCGAGGGCGTCGCCTACCCGCGCATCCTCGCCGTGACCTCGCTCAACGACACCCGCGTGCTCTACGTCGAACCCGCCAAGTGGGTCGCCCGGCTGCGCGACGTCGGCGCGCCCGTGCTGCTGAAGACCGAGATGTCGGCCGGGCACGGTGGCGTGAGCGGTCGCTACGAGTCGTGGCGCGAGCGCGCCGTCGAGATCGCATGGATCCTCGACGTGCTCGGTCGCGCCTAGGCGGCCGACCCGGGCGGGCCGGCCCGACCCGCGGACTCCGAGGAGGCGCGGGTCGGCCGGGCCGGCGGCCGTCGGCAGGTCAGCCCTCGGCCCCGAGGCCCCTCGCCAGCTTCGACCGCGACGACGAGACGACGGCCCCGGCGGCGAGGACACGCTGCTCGACCGCGTCGAGCAGACCCTCGCCCGGCTCGCCGTCGACACCCGGCGCGAGCTCGACCTCCCACTCGCGCCAGCGACGCTCGGCGCCCGACGCGAGTCGCGTCGCGGTGACCACGTCGTCGGCGACCTCGGCGAGGGCCGAGTCGTCGTCTGCCAGCAGCATCAGCACCGAGCGGTTCGTCGCCAGCCGGAGCACGGGGCGCACCGAGCGCCCGTCGAGCACGCCGGCGACGAGTGCCAGCAGGTCAGCGGGCACCGGCTCGTCGGCGGATCCGAGCGGCCAGTGCACCTCACGACGGCCCGTCGTGCCGGCCTGCGGCGGCAGCTTGAGGTGCCAGCCCTCGTCGCCTCCGCCCTCTCGCCTCCTCAGGGTCGTCCGGGCGGCGACGAGCGCGTGGTCGTCGGTGTCCCAGTAGGTCGCCACCAGCTCGACGGCGGGTCGCGGCTCGGTGCGCCCGACGACGAGCCCTCCCCCGGAGACCCCGCCCAGGTCGGGGACGACGGCAGTCTGGTCGACGTCGTACTTGCGCTCGATCTCGGTCTGCTCGGTGCGGCTCATGCCTCCAGTTGTAGCCGGTCGCCGGGTGCGGGGCGAGCGGCCCGCCCCGTGAGGGAGGCGGGACGACGTCGTCGAGCCGCGCGCGCCTCCTCGGGGGCTCGCCGCGCCTCCTCTGCCACGCCGCCTCGGGGGCTCGCCCCGCGCCTCCTCGGCCACGCCGCCTCGGGGGCTCGCGCCGCGCCTCCTCGGCCGGGCGGGCGTAGGGTCGTCGCATGAGCGACGTGGCACCGAGTCTGGCCGGATGGATGGCGCGACAGCGCTGGTACGCGACGAAGGGGCGGACGCCCGCGTTGCGGGTCATCGGGTCGTACGAGTCCGATCTCGGCGACGCGCTCGCCCTGACTCTGCTGATCATCGACGAGGCCGGCGACACCCCCGTGCTGTACCAGGTGCCGCTGGTGAGCCGCGAGGCACCGCTTCCCGGCGGCGACGCGGCCTTCATCGGCTCGGCCGACGGCCGCTACCTCTACGACGGGCCGCACGACCCCGCCTACGCCCGCGAGCTGCTCCGCACGATGACGGACGAGGCGCGCATCGACGGCGCCGACGTCTCCGTCGAGGGCACCCGCATCGTCGACCCCGGCACGGTGCGGCGCTCGCGCGTGCTCTCGGGCGAGCAGTCGAACACCTCGATCATCTACGACGTCGAGGGCGGACCGGTCGAGCACGTGATCGCCAAGGTCTTCCGCGTGCTGCACCACGGCGACAACCCCGACGTCACCACCCAGGCGTCGCTGACCCGCGGCGGCTCGACCCACGTGCCGTCGTCGTTCGGCTCGCTGCGCGCCACCTGGACCGACCCGGGCCGAGACGGCGGGACCGCCACCGGGCACCTCGCGTTCTCGCAGGAGTTCCTGCCCGGGCTCGACGACGCCTGGCGCGTCGCGCTCGCGGCCGCGGCGGCCGGGACCGACTTCACCGCCGAGGCGCACGACCTCGGCGTGGCCGTCGCCGAGATGCATGCCACCCTCGCCGTCGAGCTCGGCAGCGTCGCCGCGGGGCCCGACGAGATCGACGGCGCCCTCGTCAGCATGCGCCGGCGCATCGCCACGGCGGCCCGAGAGGTGCCCGAGATCGCCGAGCACGAAGCCGCCATCTCGCGCGTCTACGACGCGGCCGGTCATCTCGCCTGGCCCGACCTGCAGCGCATCCACGGCGACCTGCACCTCGGACAGGCGCTGCTGTCGCCCGAGCGCGGCTGGATGCTGATCGACTTCGAGGGCGAGCCGCTGCGCCCCATGCCCGAGCGCTCGCGTCCCGACCTGCCGATCCGCGACATCGCCGGGATGCTGCGCTCGTTCGACTACGTCGCCGGGTCGCTCGCCCACGAGTCGACGCCGGTCGACGCGCGCGACTGGGCCCACGACGCCCGCAAGGCCTTCGTCGACGGCTACATCGCATCGTCGGGTGTCGACATCCGCGCGGCCCGCGCACTGCTCGACGCCTTCGAGATCGACAAGGCCGTGTACGAGGCGATCTACGAGAGCCGCAACCGGCCCGACTGGATCAGCATCCCGCTGACCGCTGTCGCCCGCCTGGCGGCGCGGAGCACGCCCGCCGCCGGCTGACGGTCGCGTCTGCCGGGCCTGCCGGGCCGAGCCGAGGAGGCGCGGTGCCGGCCTTCGAGGACCGGCACCGCGCCTCCTGACGCACTCGACGAAGTGACGCGAAGCGGCGCCTCGGCTCACCCGAAGGGGCCCTTCGAGTCACCTCGATGCACAGGGGGCCGCGGCCCCTGCAACGAAGTGACGCGAAGAGGCGCCTCTGCGCCCCGAAAGGGCCGAATCGAGTCACATCGTTGGGGGCGGACGCGGGGCGCGGCGCCTGGGCTCGCCAGAGCGCCCGTTCGAGCCACCTCGATGCGCTCGGGCCACCGCCCCCGAAACGAGGTGACTCGAAACGGCGCCTCGACGCCCCGGAGGGGTCGTTTCGAGTCATCTCGACGCTCCGCGGCGCGCGGCGCGCGCCTACGGCCGGGGGATGTTCCGCAGGTTCGACCGGGCCATCGCGACCGCCTCCCCCGCGCCGCCGTTCATGACGATCTTCGACAGGGCGAGCGAGAACCCCTTGACCTGAGCGCCGCTGATCGTCGGCGGCAGAGACAGCGCCTTCGGGTCGGTGGCGATGTCGACGAGGGCGGGTCCGTCGTGCTCGAACGCCGCCTCCAACGCCGTGCGGAGATCGCGCGGGTCGTCGACGTGCACCGCGTGGATGCCGATCGCCCTCGCGACGGCCGCGTAGTCGGTGTACGGCACGTCGACGCCGAAGTCGGGCAGCCCGTCGACGAGCATCTCGAGCTTGACGAGCCCCAGCGTGCTGTTGTTGAACACGACGATCTTCACCGGCAGCCGGTACATCTGCGCCGTGACCAGCTCGCCCATCAGCATCGACAGCCCGCCGTCGCCCGAGATCGACACGACCTGCCGCTCCGGGAACGCCATCTGCGCTCCGAGCGCATGCGGCAGCGCGTTCGCCATCGACCCGTGCAGGTACGACCCGAAGATGCGTCGCTCGGGCGTCGGGGTGATGTACCGGGCGGCCCAGACGTTGCCCATGCCGGTGTCCGCGGTGAAGATCGCGTCGTCGGCGGCGACCTCGTCGACCAGAGAGGCCGCGTACTCGGGGTGGATCGGCCGCATCCCCTCGACGTCCTTCGTGTAGGCGCCGACGACACCCGACATCAGCCGCTCGTGCTTCTTGAGGGTCTTCTCGAGGAACCTCCGGCTCCTCTTGCGGCGGACGAGGGGCATCAGCGCACGGAGGGTCGGCGCGATCGCCCCGTGGACGGGCACGTGCACGTCGGCCCGACGACCGATCACCTCGGCCTTGACGTCGACCTGCGCGATCGTCACCTCGTCGCCGTCCGGCAGGAACTGCGGGTACGGGAAGTCCGTGCCGAGCAGCACGAGCAGGTCGGCGTCGTGGATGCCCGCGTGGGCCGCCCCGTAGCCGAGCAGCCCGGTCATGCCGACGTCGAACGGGTTGTCGTACTGGATGACGTCCTTGCCGCGCAGACTGTGCCCGATCGGCGCGCCGATCAGGTCGGCGAGCTCGATGATCTCGTCGTGCGAGCCCCGACCGCCCTCGCCGACGAACAGCGCCACCGTCTTCGCCCGGTTGATGGCATCCGCCAGAGCCTCGACGTCCGCGGCGGCGGGGACGAGCTCGGCGGCCCCGACGGTCACGGGGGTGGGCACGCGACCGGCGGCGTCCAGCTCGGCGATGTCTCCGGGCAGCGTGATCACGCTGACTCCCTCGCCCGCCAGGGTGTGGCGGATCGCCGACGCGACGACGCCAGGCGACTGCGGCGCCGTCGAGATCATCTCGCTGTAGCCCGAGCACTCGACGAAGAGCCGGTCGGGGTGGGTCTCCTGGAAGTACCCCGAGCCGATCATCGTGCTCGGGATGTGACTCGCGATCGCCAGGACCTTCGCCCGGCTGCGATGGGCGTCGTAGAGACCGTTGATCAGGTGCAGGTTGCCGGGGCCGCACGACCCCGCGCAGACGGCCAGCTCGCCGCTCATCTGCGCGTCGCCGGAGGCCATGAACGCGGCGGCCTCCTCGTTGCGGACGTGCACCCAGTCGATGCCGCCCTTCGCCGACCCCCCGGTCCGCCGGACGGCGTCGACGATCGGGTTGAGGCTGTCGCCGACGATGCCGTAGATGCGCCGGACCCCGGCGGAGACGAGCTGGGCGATGATCTGATCGGCGACCGTGTCGGCCATGGGGTTCCTCCTCGTGGTGTGCCTGATGCGGCTCCCAGCCAACTCCCCCGCCGCTCACCGGCGACCAGGCTTAGGCTCGGGTCATGAGTGACACCGCCACCGCCTACGTCCCCGCCGCCGGATCGATCACGATGTTCAGCACCTCGTGGTGCGGCTACTGCGCCCGCCTCAAGCAGCAGCTCGGCAAGCAGGGCATCGCCTACACCGAGGTGAACATCGAGGAGGTCCCCGGCACCGCCGAGATCGTCCAGAGCGTCAACGACGGCAACCAGACCGTGCCGACGATCATCTACCCCGACGGCTCGACGGCCACGAACCCGTCGCTCGCCGACGTGCAGGCGAAGCTCGGACTGTAACCGCGCCTCCTTCGCCATCCCGACGAACCGACGGCTGCCTCGCATCGATGCGAGGCAGCCGTCCGTCGTTCGGCGGGCGGACCCGACCGGAGCCGAGGAGGCGCGGTGCGGGCCCTGCGGATCAGCTCTGCGCGCGCGGGGCGAAGAACTCGATCTGGTTGCCGTCCGGGTCCTTCACCATGAGGGCGTGACCGAAGTCGGCGTCCTGCAGGTCGGACTCGATGCCGGCCGCCGTGGCCTGCTCCTGCCAGGCGACGACGCCGTCGCGGTCGGCGACGGCGAGACCGATGTGGTCGAGCCCGGGGGTGGTCGGGTTCGAGACGTCGGCCGAGCCGTGCGTGTAGGCGGTCACCCCGAGGATCTGCCCGTTGCCCACCGGGAACAGGTGGCGGTCGAGGCCGTCGAGCTGGATGCGGCCGACGGGCTCGGCGCCGAGCAGCTTCTCGTAGAACGGCAGGCTGGCGTCGAGGTCGGACACGGTGATGGCGACGTGGGCGTAGCCCTGGATCTCGGGCATGGTGTGCTCCTAGGGGTCGAGTGCGGGTTCAGGATCCACTGAACCCGCGCTCTCTGGGAGACGACCCCCGCACTGCGCGCAGGGGACAGCGGCCGGCTCGCTGCCGGCCGCGCCGCGAGTCAGCCGCCGAGGGCCTCGGTCAGCATCGCGATCAGGGCGTCGAGCTGCACGTCGGTCGACGCCGCGAGCTCGCTGTCGTCGCCGTCGAGGGCCCGGGCGGCGAGCCCCGCCTTGCTGTCGATCAGCTCGGCGATCTTGGTGTCGATCGTCTGAGCGGCGATGACGCGCCACGCGGTGACCGGCTCCTCTTGGCCGATGCGGTGCACGCGGTCGATGGCCTGCGTCTGCTCGGCGTCCGTCCACGACAGCTCGGCGAGCACGACGTTCGAGGCGACCTGCAGGTTGAGCCCGACGCCGGCCGCGGTCAGCGAGCAGACCACGACGGCGACCTCGGGGTCGTTCACGAAGGCGTCGATCTGGCGCTGGCGCACCGCCGGCGTCTGGTCGCCGCGGATCGACGCGTACTTGATCCCGCGCTTGGCGAAGGTCGCCTCGGCGGTGTCCATGACGTCGATGTGCTTGGCGAAGAAGACGACCTTGCCGACGTTCCGTGCCAGCTGCGCGGTGTAGTCGGCGGCGAGCCCGGCCTTCGCCTGCCCGATGCGGCGCACCATGCTGAAGACGTTCTCGCCCGACGACGACGAGCGGCTGTCTTCGAGCTCCCATCGAGCGACCTGGCGGACGAGGTCGTGGTCGACGCCGTCGACGCGGACGCCGGAGGTGCGGGTCGACAGGGCGGACCGGTACCGCTCGACGAGGCGGCGGGCCAGCTCGCGCTCCGCCTCGCGGATCGAGCGGCCGACCTCGTCGTCGAGCTCGACGGGCAGGTCGGCGACGCGGCGGGCCGGGATGTCGGCGGCGACGTCGACCTTGCGGCGGCGGACGATGCCCATGTCGATGACGATCTCGCGGGCCGACGAGAAGAAGCCGGGGTCGGCCGGGGTGAGACCGGCGTCTTCGAGGCGTTCGAGCAGCTCGGCGTTCGGCTTCTTCTCGCCGATCCAGCCGAGGAACTCCCAGATGGCGCGGAAGTCCTCGATGTCGTTGATCAGCGGCGTGCCGGTGAGGGCCATCAGCAGCGGGTGGGCCGTGCGCTGACGGATGCGCTGCGACAGCTGCATCACGTGGCGGGACCGCTGCGACTCCTTGTTCTTGATGAAGTGGGCCTCGTCGACGATCATGCCCTTGAAGCCGAGCTCGCCGAGCCAGCCGACGTGGCGGTCGAGCACCTCGTAGTTGACGATGACGACGTCGGCGAACGCGTCGAGGTTCTCGCCGTCGCCGTGGATGACGGTGGCGCTGCGCGTCGGGGTCCAGAGCTGGACCTCACGGGCCCAGTTCGTCTTCACGACGTTGGGGACGACGACCAGCAGCGGATAGGCGTCCGCCGCCTGGGCGGCGAGGAGGGCCTGGGCGGTCTTGCCGAGACCCGGCTCGTCGGCGAGCAGGTAGGTGCGGTGACCCTGTCGGGCCGACTCGACGAGCTGCGCCTGGTGCTGCATCAGCGTGGCGCCGGCCGGAGCGTCGACGGTGGTGGGGTCGGGCAGCGGCATGCAGGCGGGCCCGCCGCCGGCGCCGTACTCGAACGACTTGAAGAGGGGGCCGAAGAGCTCCCAGTTGGCGAGTCGCACGGGGTGCGCCTCGCGGGCGACCTCGGCCAGCGAGAAGTCGGGCGGCAGGAACGGGTTGGCCAGCTGACGCGAGATGACCGACTGCGGCACGACCTGACGCTCGGAGGCGACGGGGGCCGGGGCCTTCTCGGTGACGATGACCAGCTCTTCGGGGGCGAGCTCGAGACCGGCCGACATCTGCAGATCGCGCTTCAGCGCCTTCGCGGCCTCGGAGACGACGGCCTCCTCGGCGAGGAGCGCGATCAGCGACGTGTCGCGGGCCGCGGTCTTGGCGAGGATCTGCGCGACGCCGTCGAGGCGCTTCATTTGCTCGGCGCGCTCGGAGTCGCTGATCGCCTTGTCGACCTTGACACGCGCGCGCTCCTCTCGCATGAGCAGCGCGACGACCTGGAACTTGGTGCGCGACGAGGGCTTCACCTGGCCCCGCTGGGCCGCGGCCTCGACCTCGCGCACGGCGCGGGCCAGGACGGGGATCAGCCCGTCGTTGTCGACCTCGCGGCGACGGTTCGAACGGGTGGCGGTGCGTGTTCCGCCCGATTGACGTTGGCCTGGTCGAGCCAAGGCTCCTCCTCGTGGTCGACGCGGGCGTCGACGGTGCTGTGTCGTCGTGGCGACGACGGTGCGAGCAGGTCGGCGCCCGATGCGCGCGACCGTGCCCGCGGTGGGGCTGGACGTGGATGCAGCTGTGGTGTCCGTAGAGAGACGGGTCACCACGCCCCGACGGGACCGACGGGCACGAGCGGACCGGACGAGGGCGGGGCCTCGTGGCGGGCCGGGTCGGTCGACGACGCGGGCGGTGATGCTGCGGTCAGTTTACGCGCACGCGGGCGACCGACGCCACCCGCGCCTCCTCGTGTGTCGCGACGGTCAGTCGCCGGCGTCCGACTCGGCGACCGGCAGCCGCAGAGCCCCGACGGCGGCGGCGATCAGCTGCACGGCCTTGCGGCGACCGGTCTCGGTTCCGAGGGTCGCCTGTCCGCCGGCGTGGGCGAGCAGCTGCGAGGCGACGGCCGGCGCCAGGCGCTCGGCCCACTGCGGCACGCGGTCGCTCCAGACACGGGCGACCTCGTCGGCCAGGCGCTCGCAGGCGCGTGCCTCGGGGTCGTCGCCGTTGCCGCGGTGCCACTGGCCGGTGACGACGAGATGCGCGACGAGGGCCGCCGCGTCGCGGGCCGGGTGACCCACCCCGGCCGTGTCGATGTCGAGCACGCCGGTGACGCGCCACGGCTCGGCCGGGTCGACGAAGAGCTGCTCGAGATGGAGGTCGCCGTGGATGACGGTCAGCGGGTCGCCGACCCAGCTCGCGCGGCGCCGGTCGATCTCGGCGTAGACCGCGTCGATCTCGGCGGCCCGCCGCGGGAGCTGCCCGAGCAGCGTGGCGCGGTGCCAGCCGCCGTGGTCGAGCGCGTCGGACTGCGCGGGCGCCACCACCGGCACGGTGGCCGTCAGGCGCCCGATCTCGACGAGCTGGTCGACGAAGCGCGGGTCGTCGGCGAGGGCGAGCACGTGCCGCCCAGCCGGCTCGCCGGGCACCCGCTCGAGCACGAGCAGCCCGTCGGCGCGTGAGGCGAGCACGGCCGGCACCGGGACGCCGCTGCTGCGGAACGCCGTGTGCAGGTCGACGATCGGGGCCACGCGATCGGGGCGGATCACCTTGAGGAACAGCGTCGCCTCGGCGGAGTCGAGCCGGATGACGGCGCGCTTGCCCGGTCGGTAGGCCGCGACCGTCAGCGTCGGCGACGTCACGACGATGCCGAGGGCGGCGAGCGACTCGACCACGCGGTCGGGGAACGTGACGCCGGCGAGCGCGGGCAGCATCGGGTCGGCCGGGTAGGCCCAGACGGCGAGGGGCCGCCCGGTGCCGGGGTCGGTGGCGATCACCGACGAGCCGTCGGCGGCGCGGGCGTCGGTGTCGATGAAGGTCAGCACGGTGGCCGTCGCACCGAGGGCGTCGACGGTGTCGACCTCGTAGCCGTAGAGGAACCCGGCGCCGGAGGGCTCGACGGAGTGCGGTCGGAACGAGACGACGGTCACACCGGAGTTCGCGAACGCTGCAGGGAGGATCTCAGCCGAGTTGGGCCACACCCCGTCAGTGAACCAGCCCGCGCGACGGGCACCGTGCGCGCAGGGCCGCGGGGTGACCGAATCGTGATGGACCGCTCACGGCGATCGGTAGTCTGGGCCCGTGCCGTCCCGTCGCGTGAGACCCCTGCCGAGGGGGTTGCCGCGCATGGGAGTGGCGTCGCGCATCCGCCAGTCGAAGCGGACGCCCCTGCTGCAGGTCGTCAAGACCTCGGCGGCGGTCATCGCCGCCTGGTTCGCCTCGGTGGCCCTGCTGCAGCAGCCGCTGCCGATCTTCGCCGCCATCGCCGCGCTGCTCGTGGTGCTGCCGAGCGTCAACCAGTCGTTCGTCCGCGGTCTCGAACGGAGCGTAGGCGTCATCGCGGGGGTGCTGATCGCCTTCGCCGCCGGTCTCGTCTTCGGCGACGCGACCTGGATCGTGCTCGTGATCGTCGTCGTCAGCCTGCTGGTCGCGTGGGCGTTCCGGCTCACGCCGAGCTCGGCGAACCAGGTGCCGATCTCGGCCATGCTCGTGCTCGCCATCGGCGCGCAGACCCCCGACTACGCGCTCGACCGGGTGCTCGAGACGATCATCGGCGCGGCGATCGCCCTCGCGGTGAACGCCCTGATCGTGCCGCCGGTGCTGCTCGCGCCCGCGCATCTCGCGGTGGGCCGTCTCGCCCGCGACATCGCGTCGGTGCTCGACGAGACCGCCGCCGTGCTCTCCGAGCCGGTCGACGCGGCGCGGCTGCGGGCGGGACTCGACGATGCCCGTGCGCTGCGCGCAGCCCAGGCCCGCGCCTCCTCGGCGGTCACGGCCGGTGTCGAGAGTCTGCAGCTGAACCCCCGGGCCAGCCGCAACCGCTCGGTGCTCGAGGCCGACGGGGCGCTGCTCGACCGCCTGACCGTGCTGGTGAACCGCGTGGTCGGCATGGTCCGCTCGGTGCACGACAACTACGACCCGGGGCTGGCGGACGACCCCGTGGTGCAGAGCATCGCCGAAGACCTCCGTCGTGCGGCGCACGACGTCCGCCTCCTGGCCCGGACCACCGAGGAGGCGCGCCCGGCCGACACGGGCCGGCCCGCCTCGTCGACGCCGTCGCCGTCGCCCGACGACACCCCGGCGCTGACCTCGCCGGTGCAGGTGCTCCGCCCCGACCCCGACAACTGGGTGCTGGTCGGGTCGCTGCTCGAGGACCTCCGCCGTGTGCGCGAGGAGATCATCGGCTGACCGGCCCCGCGCCTCCTCCGGGCCCGCCCTGCACAGCTCGGATGAGGAGCGCCTGGCAGCGCGCGTTCCCGAGCGGACGGAAGTGCCCGTCGACCGGGAACTCGAGATTGGTCGCACCGGGCAGCACGCTGCCCTCGGTGACGTGCGCGTCGAACCGCGACGCCATCGAGGTGATCCGCGCGTTCGCGTCGACCTGGTCGGCCAGGCGGAGGAGGGCCGCGTCGCGCGGCGAGAACGCCCGCAGCGCCGGGTTCGGCAGCACCGTCGACCACCGCGTGCCCGAGAACGGGCTGTTGACCGTCACCATGCGGGCGATGCGCCGGTCGACGTCGGTCGAGACCATCATGGTCTTGCCGATGAGACCGCCCTTGCTGTGTCCGAGCACGATGACGTCGCGGAGGTCGTGCGCATCGAGCACCGCCTGGGCCGCCTCGGCGGTCGTCGCGATCGGGCGCCGGTTGTGGCGCATCCCCGGCACGACCACCACCGGATGCCCCAGGGCGTTCAGCCGATCGGCGATCGGCCGGAGGAACCGCCACGTCTCGTAGACGCCCGGCAGCAGCAGCACGGGGGCGCGATCGCCCTCGCGGTAGGCCCGGGGGACGGATCGCTTCGACGGCGGGTCGAGATGGACCCGCCAGACGAAGGCGTAGTCGAGCACGAGGCACCGGACGAACCGGCGGAGACCGACCCGGCGTCGCCCCGGCCGTTCGCGGGAGGGGGCGTTCGTCATGACCTCAGGCTAGGCGCGGCGGTGGGTCCGTGCCTCAGAGCTGGCCGAGCAGTTCGCTCTCGGAGCAGGCGAGGCTTTCGACGATCTCGACCGACATGGCCAGGGCGGCGTCCCATTTGCTGCAGATGCTCGCCCACGGCGGCGGGAAGAGCGCGGCGTCGTGCAGCAGCTGCAGCGCGAAGTCGCCGTGCCCGGCCCGGGCGGCAGCGCTCGCGGCGTCGGGCAGCGACCCGACGATGCTCCGCACGACCAGCACGCGGTGGTCCCACTCCATCAGCTCGATGTCGTCGAAGGCGCCCCAGGCGCTCTCGATCTCGCGCCGCAGTCGGACGATCTCCGTCGACTCCGCGGCCGTGACCGTGGTCCTCGCAACCATGCGCCCCCCTCAAGGCCTGACCGACCCGACTCCGCGGGCCCATCGATGTCGTCCGATGCCGACGGGTATCGACTCGTCCGCTATCGAGAAACTATCACCCGCGCACGCAGCAGGGAACCGGTTCCCTCGCCGCCCCTCCCCCCAGAACTGGGAGCACGCCGCACATCACCCCCGGGGTCGTCCCCCGCAATCTGAGAGGACCCGGCCCCGGGGGTCTATCGTCCACGACGCACCCACCGGTGCGACGCACCCGCCGGTGCACAGACTCCGAAACGAACCCACGACGAACGGGAGACATCATGTTCCAGGGATCCGACACACTCCGCGACAACATGCAGAAGGTCCTCGTGGACCTCATCGAGCTGCACCTCCAGGGCAAGCAGGCCCACTGGAACCTCCTCGGCTCGAACTTCCGCGACCTCCACCTGCAGCTCGACGAGATCGTCGACGCAGCCCGCGAGTTCTCCGACGAGGTCGCCGAGCGCATGCGCGCCGTGTACCTCATCCCCGACGGCCGCTCGGCCATCGTCACGAAGAACACCAGCCTCGAGGAGTTCCCCGCCGGGCCCGTCGAGACCACCGCCGTCGTCGACCTCATCGTCGACCGCATGTACGCCGTCACCGAGACGATGCGCACCGTGCACGACGACGTCGACGACGAGGACCCGACGACGGCCGACGTGCTGCACGGCATCCTCGAGCGCCTCGAGCAGCTCGCGTGGATGACCGGCGCCGAGAACCGTCACCCCGAGAAGGACGCCCGCTCGCCCAAGACCCGCGATCGTGACGAGTCGGCCGCGGCCGAGGGTCTCGACCGCGTCGGCGCCATCGCCAACTGACCCGACCACCCCCTGACGGCACCGTCCTGGACCGCGCGACCCGCGCCTCCCGGGCGGTGCCGTCTCTCGTCCAGAGGATCGACACCATGAGCACGAGCTACGACCACGTCATCGTCGGCGGCGGCATGACCGCAGACGCCGCGGCGAAGGCCATCCACGAGACCACCCCCGAGGCGACGATCCTGATCGTCAGCGCCGACGTCGACGCCCCCTACACCCGACCCGCGCTGTCGAAGAAGCTCTGGATCGACCCCGACTACACCCCCGCCGACAACGACCTCGGCACCGTCGAGGCGTCGGGCGCCGAGCTGCGCCTGGGCACCATGGTCGAGTCGATCGACCGCGAGGCCCGCACCGTCACGACGAGCGACGGCGACACGGTCGGCTACGGCCGTCTGCTGCTGGCCACCGGCGGCAGTCCGACCGCGCTCGACCTGCCCGACGACGACCGCGTCGTGTACTTCCGCACCGCCGCCGACTACCGGAGGCTGCGCGAGCTCTCGGGCGACGGACGCCACGTCGCCGTGGTCGGCGGCAGCTACATCGGCACCGAGATCGCCGCCGCCCTCGCGCGGAACGACACGCGGGTCACCCTCGTGTTCCCCGACGACGTGCTCGGCGGGTCGATCTTCCCGGCTCCGATCGCGGCGACCTTCGAGAAGGCGTTCGAGGAGGCGCGGGTCGAGCTGGCCCGCGGTCGTCGCGTCGAGAGCGGCACGGCCGACGACGCCGGGGTGCACCTCGTGCTCGACGACGGGTCGACCCTCGACGCGGACGCCGTGGTGGTCGGACTGGGCATCTCGCCCGACGACTCGCTCGCGGCCGACGCCGGTCTCGACACCGACGACGGCGTCGTGGTCGACGAGAGGCTCCGGACCTCGGACCCCAACGTGTTCGCAGCCGGCGACGTCGCGGACTACCCCGACGCCATCCTCGGTCGGCGCCGTGTGGAGCACGTCGACAACGCGAAGTCGCAGGGCGCCGCGGTCGGCCGCATCATGGCCGGTTCGGACGAGGTCTACGACCACACGCCGTACTACTACTCGAAGGTCTTCGACATCTCGTACGAGGCCGTCGGCACCCTCGACGCCTCGCTCGAGACGGTGCTCGACGACAAGGGCGAGGGGCGCGCCGTGGCCTACTACCTCGGTGAGGACGGCGTCGAGGGCGTGCTGCTCTGGAACGTCGAGGGCGCTCGGGACGCCGCCCGCGAGGTCGTGCGCGAGTGCACGCCCGGCGACGTCGAGCTGGCCGGCCGCATCTGACGGTCGCGCACCCGGCAGGCGGGCGGCCCGGTCGACACGGGCCGTCCGTCTCCTGACGGGCCGTCCGCCTCCTGACGGGCCGTCCGCTCGGCCTGACGGCTCGTCCCCTTCGGCCGGTGGGCCGTCCGCTCAGCCGAACAGGAAGCTCTCGCGACCGCGGCGGTCGAGCTCGACGGTGAAGAGGCCCCCGCTCAGCGGAGCACGGGCCAGCTCGTCGTCGCTCATGTTCTCGCGGGCCGAGCCGACGAGGAGCGTCGACATGTCCGGGCCGCCGATCGCGATGCCGGTCAGCTGCGGCGCCGGGAACTCGATGCGGTCGATGAGATCGCCGTCCTGGTCGAGGTGGACGACGACGCCCTCGCCGTAGATCGCACCCCAGAACTCGCCCCGCTCGTCGCGCACGAGACCGTCGTGCATGCCGCCGCTCGTGAACGGCACGACCTCGGCCAGGTCGCCCTCGGGGCCCCACTGAGCCTGGAAGATGGTCTTCACGCCGGTGTCGGTGAACCACATGGTGCGGCCGTCGTCGTTCCATTCGAGCCCGTTGAAGGTCGTGAAGCCGCCGCGGAGGCGCGTCACGGCCTCGTCGGGGCCGATCCGGTACATCAGGCCGTCGGGGGCCTCGTCGGTGACGTCCATCGCGCCGACGACGAAGGCGCCGAACGGGTCGCACTTCCCCTCGTTGAAGCGGATGCCGTCGTGCCGGTGCGGCAGGTGCGCGATCTCGTGCAGGTCGCCGCCCTCGTCGTCGGTCGTGACGATGCGGTCGCCGAGCGCCATGATCAGTCCGCCACCCCGGCGACGCTGGAAGCTCGCGAGGGGCGCGGGCAGCTGCGTCGTGCGGTCATGCGTCCCGTCGGCGCTCGTGCGGTGCAGCACGCCGGGCGTGATGTCGCACCAGATCCACTCCGCGGCGTCGGCGTCCCAGACGGGGCTCTCGACGAGCACCGCCTTCGCGTCGAGGAGGAGGCGGGGCTCGGTCGTCGTTCCGGTGGGGAGGGCCATCCCTCCGGTCTATCAGGCGACCGCCGACCGCGGCGCCTTCTGTCCCCCACAGGGCCGCCCGATCCCCCCCCGGCTCACAGATGGCTGCGAGGTCGAGCACGAGGAGGCGCGCCGGGCCACCGTAGACGACGTGACCGATCTCCTGGACAGACCCGACGACACCGCCGCCACCACCGACCCCGGAGCCGCGCGCGCCGCCGGCGAGTGGCACCGACCCGAGCCCCGAGAAGACGGCTACATCGCCCTGCGGTCGTACGGGGCGATCGGCGACGGCCGGACAGTCGCCCTCGTGGCCCGAGACGGGCAGATCGACTGGCTCCCGATGCCCGAGCTGAACTCCGACCCCGTGTTCTCGGGCATCGTCGACGCCGGGAAGGGCGGTCGCATCGAGCTGCGGCCGGTCGACGACGACTTCGAGGTGCAGCGCCGGTACGTCGCGAACACCAACGTCCTCGTGACCCGCTTCCGCACCTCCACGGGCGTCGTCGAGGTGACCGACGCCCTGGTCACCGGCATCGCGGGTCGACTCCCCTGGGCCGAGCTCGCCCGACGGATCGACGGGGTCGAGGGCTCGGTCGACATGCGCTGGGCCGTCGTGCCCGGCAACACGTTCGGCACGCATCCGATCCGACGGTTCGACACGCTGCACGGGCCCGTCCTCCGAGCGGCCGACATCAACATCGCCCTGGTCGGCTTCGGCCACGGCCGCATCGACTCGACCGAGCCGGGCGACGGCGAGACGCACGGGGGCCCGCACCGCTTCTGGGGCGAGTTCACGACGGAGCCGGGGTCGCGCTCGCTCCTGTGCCTCTGCGGCGTCGAGGACGAACCCCTGCACCTGCCCGATCCGCACGTCGTCGACCAGGGGATCGACCGCACCATCGGCAACTGGCAGACCTGGTCCGACGAGTTCAACTGGGACGGCCCCTGGGCCGAGCAGGTCCAGCGCAGCGCCCTCGCCCTGAAGCTCCTCATCTACAGCCCCTCCGGCGCGATCGCGGCGGCGGCGACCGCCGCGCTGCCCGAGAACTTCACCGGCGACAAGAACTGGGACTACCGGTTCGCATGGGTGCGCGATCTCGCCTACACGGTGAACGCCCTCGTCCGCTTCGGCCTCCGCGAGGAGACCCAGGCGGCCGTGTCGTGGATGCTCTCGGCCCTCAAGGCCAACGGCCGCACGATGCACATCTTCCTCAACCTCGACGGCACCGTGCCCGACGGCACGCACGAGACCGGATCCGAGGGCTGGCGCGGCATCGGGCCGGTCTACAAGGGCAACCCGGCCGGTGAGCAGCTGCAGCTCGGCACCTTCGCCGACATCCTGTCGATCATGAGCCAGTACGCCGACGACGGGAACATCCTCGACGTCTCGACCGGCGACCTCCTCGCGAGCTTCGCCGACGACGCCTGCCGTCGCTGGCAGGAGAAGGACTCGGGCATGTGGGAGCTCGGCGACGAGCAGCACTACGTCAGCAGCAAGATGGGCTGCTGGCAGGCGATCGACTCGGCGCTGCGGCTGACCGAGATCGGTCAGATGCACCCCGACCCGGACGACCTCGAGCACTGGAAGAAGAACCGCGACCTCATCGTCGAGTGGATCGACGAGCACGGCTGGTCGGAGGAGCTCGGGGCGTACGTGATGTACCCGGGCAGCGACAAGCTCGACGCCTCGGTGCTGCTGCATGCCCCCAGCGGCTTCGACCGCGGCGAGCGCATGTCGAGCACCATCGACGCCATCCGCCGCGAGCTCGGGGCGGGGCCGCTGGTGTTCCGCTACAGCGACGTCCACCAGGAGGAGGGCACCTTCGTGGCCTGCGCCTTCTGGATGGCGAGCGCCCTCGCCTGCGTCGGCCGGCAGGAGGAGGCGGTGGCCCTGATGGACGAGCTCGTCGACCAGACCAACGACCTCGGTCTCATGACCGAGATGATCAGCGCCGACGACGGCCAGTTCCTCGGCAACATGCCGCAGGGCCTCAGCCACCTCGCGCTGGTCAACGCCGCCATCACCATCCACGAGCTGAGCACCGACGCGACCGACGACCAGAAGGAGGCCCCATGAGCAGCCCCGCACCCACCCCCGTCCCGACAGCCGCCGAAGACGAGCTCGCTCTCGTCGACGCGTGGTGGCGGGCCGCCAACTACCTCACCGTGGGGCAGATCTACCTGATGGAGAACGCGCTGCTCACGCGGCCGATCGCGCGCGACGACATCAAGCCGCGCCTCCTCGGTCACTGGGGCACGTCTCCGGCGCTGAGCTTCGTCTACGCGCACCTGAACCGCGTCATCCGCCGGGACGACCGCGATCTGCTCTACGTCTGCGGCCCGGGGCACGGCGGGCCCGCCATGGTGGCGAACACGTACCTCGAGGGCACGTACTCCGAGCTGTTCCCCGAGATCACGCCCGACGCGCGGGGGCTGCAGCGGCTCTTCAAGCAGTTCTCGTTCCCGGGCGGCATCCCGTCGCACGCGGCTCCCGAGACGCCCGGTTCGATCAACGAGGGCGGCGAGCTCGGCTACTCGCTGAGTCACGCGTACGGCGCCGTGCTCGACGACCCCGATCTCGTGGCCGTCTGCGTGATCGGCGACGGCGAGGCCGAGACGGGGCCGCTGGCCACCAGCTGGCATGCGAACAAGCTGCTCGACGCCCGCCACGACGGCGCCGTGCTGCCGATCCTGAACCTCAACGGCTACAAGATCGCCAACCCGACGGTGCTCTCGCGCATCCCCGAGAGCGAGCTGCTCGAGCTGATGCGCGGTTACGGTCACGACCCGATCGTCGTCGCGGGCGGCTTCGACGGCGAGGATCCGATGCGGGTGCACGAACGGATGGCGGCGGCCCTCGACCGGGCCTTCGCCCGCATCGACGAGCTGCAGCAGGAGGCGCGCACCGGCGACGGCGGCGAGCGCCCCCGCTGGCCGATGATCGTGCTCAAGACCCCGAAGGGCTGGACGGGGCCCGCGATGGTCGACGGAGAGCGCATCGAGGGCACCTGGCGCGCCCACCAGGTGCCGCTGAGCGGGGTCCGCGAGAACGACGAGCACCGTGAGCAGCTCGACGCGTGGATGCGCTCGTACCGACCGGACGAGCTCTTCGACGACGACGGGCGCCCCGTCGCCTGGCTCGGCGATCTCCGGCCCGAGGGCGAGAAGCGGATGAGCGCGATCCCCGTCTCGAACGGCGG
The DNA here is from genome assembly GCF_034045195.1 of Frigoribacterium sp. CFBP9030. Taxonomy (NCBI): domain Bacteria; kingdom Bacillati; phylum Actinomycetota; class Actinomycetes; order Micrococcales; family Microbacteriaceae; genus Frigoribacterium; species Frigoribacterium sp. CFBP9030. The sequence goes on along the minus strand of NZ_JAXCWG010000001.1, from coordinate 399,845 downwards.
GCTGGTGCGTCGCGATCTCACCCTGACCGACTACCGCCGGCACGCCGTCGAGACGTCGGACGATCGCCGGACGCAGGCCGAGGCCACGCGCGTGCTCGGCCGGTGGCTGGCCGAGATCGTGCGAGACAACCCCTCGACGTTCCGGCTGTTCGGGCCCGACGAGACCGTGTCGAACCGACTCGACCCGGTGTTCGACGTGACCGACCGGGTCTGGTCGGCCGACGTCTGGCCCGACGACGAGCACGTCGCCCGCAGCGGGCGGGTGATGGAGGTGCTGAGCGAGCACCTCCTGCAGGGGCTCATGGAGGGCTATCTGCTGACCGGGCGGCACGGGCTGCTGAACACCTACGAGGCGTTCGTGCACATCGTCGACTCGATGTTCAACCAGCACGCCAAGTGGCTCGAGAGCGCCGACGAGATCGACTGGCGCGCCCCCATCTCGTCGTTCACCTACCTGCTGTCGTCGCACGTCTGGCGGCAGGATCACAACGGGTTCTCGCACCAGGACCCGGGGTTCCTCGACGTGGTGGTCAACAAGCAGGCGCACCTCGTGCGCATCTACCTGGCCCCCGACGCCAACACGCTGCTCGCCGTCGCGGACCACGCGTTCCGCACCACGGACACCGTCAACGTCATCGTGGCGGGCAAGCAGGAGTCACCCGCGTGGCTGTCGCTCGCCGAGGCGGAGGAGCACGTGCGCCGCGGCGTCGGCATCTGGGAGTGGGCCGGCACCGAGGGCACGCCCGTCGACGGCGTCGACCCCGACGTCGTGCTGGCCTGCGCCGGCGACGTGCCGACCCTCGAGACCGTCGCCGCCGCCGATCTGCTGCGTCAGGTGCTGCCGTCGCTGCGCACCCGCGTGGTCAACGTCGTCGACCTCATGCGTCTGCAGGACGTCCGCGAGCACTCGCACGGGTTGACGAGCGACGACTTCGACGCGCTCTTCACGACCTCGAAGCCGGTCGTCTTCGACTTCCACGGCTACCCGTCGCTCGTGCACCAGCTGACCTACCGGCGCACGAACCACGACGAGCTGCACGTGCGGGGTTTCCAGGAGAAGGGCACCACGACCACGCCCTTCGACATGGCCATGCTCAACGACATCGACCGGTACCGGCTGGTGCTCGACGTGCTGCACCGCGTGCCGGGGCTGGCCGACGAGCACCCCGAGCTGGTGGCCGACTTCGAGTCGCGCCGCGAGGCCGCCCGGGCGTACGCGTACGAGCACGGCGAGGACCACCCCGACGTGACCGGTTGGCAGTTCGGCGCCTGAGGCGTGAGACAAGCCGCCGCGCCGGGCGTACGGTCGGGCGCATGACGCCGAAGGACGAGACTCCCCCGCAGCTGAAGAACCCCGACATGTACGAGGCGCTCCGCGACGAGGGGGCGTCGAAGGAGAAGGCTGCGCGCATCTCGAACGCCGCCGCCCAGAAGGGCAGCAGCGAGAAGAAGGTGGCCGCCAAGGGCGGGAAGTCCGGTTCGTACGACGACTGGACGGTGGAGGAGCTCAGGGGACGCGCGAAGGAACTGGGCGTGACCGGCTACTCCGACCTGAAGAAGGCCGACCTGATCGAGGCGCTCCGCGAACACTGACCGTCGCGGTCAGCCGGCCTTCTCCTTCGGGGCCGCCTTCTTGTCGGAGGTGGACGAGGCGGGCTTCTTCCTCGCCGCGGAACCCGCCCCTCCGGATGTCGACCCCGAAGTCGCCTTCTTCGCGGACTGCTTCTTCGCAGGCGACTTCTTCGCCGCGGGCTTCGATGTCGACGACGAGGCGGCCGGCTTCTCGGCAGCGGCGGGCTTCTTCGCGGGCTTGCGATGTCCGCCCGACCGGTTCTTCTCGACCGACTGGCGCAGCGCCTCCATCAGGTCGATGACCTCGCCGCCCTCGTCGTCGTCCTCCGGCTTCTCGCCGAAGGTGGCGTCGGTGTCGAGCGACTCGCCCTCCTCCAGCTTCGCGTCGATCAGCTGGCGCAGCTCCTCCTGGTAGTCGTCGCTGAAATCCGCCGGCTCGAAGTCGTCGCTGAGCGAGTCGACGAGCGACGACGACATGTCGAGCTCCTTGTCGCTGATGCGGGTCTGCTTCTCGAGCGCCGGGAACCGCGCCTCCCGCACCTCGTCGTCCCAGAGCAGCGTCTGCAGCATCAGCACGTCGCCGCGGACGCGCAGGGCCGCGAGCCGGGTCTTCTGCCGCAGCGAGAAGTGGACGATGGCCGTGCGGTCGGTCTCCTCGAGGGTCCGGCGCAGCAGCACGTAGGCCTTCGGTGACGTGCCGTCCGGTTCGAGGAAGTAGCTGCGGTCGAACATGATCGGGTCGAGCTGATCGCTGGGCACGAACTCGAGCACGTCGATCTCGCGCGACTTCTCCTCCGGCAGCGACTTCAGGTCGTCACCCGTGATCACCACGGTGCGGTCGCCGTCGTCGTACGCCTTGTCGATGTGCTCGTAGTCGACGACCTTGCCGCAGATCTCGCACTTCCGCTGGTACCGGATGCGGCCACCGTCGGCGTCGTGCACCTGGTGCAGAGAGACGTCGTGGTCCTCCGTGGCGCTGTACAGCTTGACGGGCACGTTCACGAGCCCGAACGTGATCGCGCCCTTCCAGATCGATCGCATGCCCGACATCTTTCTCCGCATGGCCTCCGAATGCCCGTCTGCGGGGTACACCCCGTGAGCGCGGGAGGCGCGGTGCGAGCACCGTGGACGGCATGAGCCAATACGACAAGAAGAACCCGGTCGACCTGTACCCCGCCCCGCCGTTCCCGAAGCAGGAGCAGTCGCTGCCGGGCGAGGCCTGGAAGATGGACCCGAAGCCCGACCACGGCGAGACCAGCTACGTCGGCAAGGAGCGCCTCACCGGCTTCCGCGGCATCGTCACCGGCGGCGACTCGGGCATCGGTCGCGCCGCCGCGATCGCGCTCAGCCGCGAGGGCGCCGACCTCGTGCTCAGCTACCTGCCCAGCGAGCAGGAGGACGCCGAGGAGGTGCGCGACCTGCTCGAGGGCGAGGGCCGCCGCGCCGTGCTCGTGCCCGGCGACATCTCGGACGAGCAGTACTGCCGCGACCTCGTGCAGACCGCCGTCGACGAGCTCGGTGGGCTCGACACCCTGGTCATGGTCGCCGGCCGGATGAAGAGCAACGACGACATCCTCACGCTCACCACCGAGGACATCGACTCGACCATCAAGACCAACGTCTACTCGCTGTTCTGGCTGACCCAGGCGGCCATCCCCCACCTCGAGCCCGGCTCGTCGATCGTGACGACCGGCTCGGTGCAGGGCACCCAGCCGAGCCCCGACAAGATCGACTACGCGCTGACGAAGGGCGCCATCGGCGTCTTCACTGCCGGTCTCGCGCAGCAGCTGGCGCCCAAGGGCATCCGCGTCAACCAGGTCTCCCCGGGCCCGGTCTGGACCCCCCTGCAGCCCGGCTCCGACGACGCCGAGACGGTGTCGGAGTTCGGCGGCCAGGCGCCGTTCGGCCGCCCCGGCCAGCCGGCCGAGCTCGCCGCCGCCTACGTGCACCTGGTCAGCCCCGAGTCGAGCTACACCTCGGGCGCGACCATCACGATCGCCGGAGCGATGCCGGCGGTCTGACACCGCGCCTCCTCGGCTCCGTCGTTCCACCACGGCCCGTCCTCCCGCTCGTGCGGGGTGGCGGCCCGCGGCCGAGGGGGCGGGCCCCCGTGGCGGGCGGGGGGTCGGCGCCGCCCCGCCCCCGACGACACGGACCCGCCGCAGCCGGGTAGAACGAGAACCACACGACACGAGGAGGCGCGCGATGGCGGGCAAGGGACGCGGCGAGACGGTCGAGGTCGGCGGGCACCGGTTGCAGCTGACGAACCTCGACAAGGTGCTCTATCCCGACGCCGGCACGACCAAGGCCGACGTGCTCGGCTACTACGCCGCAGTCGCGGAGTGGATGCTCCCGCACGTCGAGGGTCGGCCGGCCACCCGAAAGCGCTGGGTGAACGGCGTCGACGGCGAGGTGTTCTTCGAGAAGAACCTGCCCGACTCCGCGCCCGACTGGGTCGCCCGGCACACCATCGAGCACAAGGACCACGCCAACGTCTACCCGATGGTGAACGACGTCGCGACGCTCACCTGGCTGGCGCAGGTCGCCGCGCTCGAGGTGCACGTGCCGCAATGGCGGTTCGGCCCGAAGGGGGCGCAGCGGAACCCCGACCGGCTGGTGCTCGACCTCGACCCGGGCGAAGGCGTCGGCCTCGCCGAGTGCGTCGCCGTGGCGAAGCTGCTGCGGCCCATCGTCGAGGGCATGGGACTCGAGCTGATGCCCGTGACCAGCGGCAGCAAGGGCGTGCACCTCTACGCCCGGCTCGACGGGAAGCAGACCAGCGCCCAGGTCGGCGAGGTGGCCCACGAGCTGGCCCGCGCGATGGAGGCCGATCACCCCGACCTCGTGCTGAGCACGATGGGCAAGGCCGACCGCCGGGGCAAGGTGCTGCTCGACTGGTCGCAGAACAACGGCAACAAGACGACGGTCGCTCCGTACTCGCTCCGTGGGCGGACGCGGCCGACCGTCGCGATGCCGCGCACCTGGCGCGAGCTCGCCTCGAAGTCGCTGGTGCAGCTCGAGTACACCGACGTGCTCTCGCGGCTGAAGCGGCGTGGCGACCCCCTGGCCGACGTGTCGGCGCACGTGCCGGTGCCGTCGGGCGAGCTGGGCGAGGACTTCCGCAACACCGAGGCCCCCGACCACGACCCGTCCGAGAAGACCCGCGACCGCCTCGAGGTCTACCGCTCGAAGCGCGACGCGTCGAAGACCGCCGAGCCCGTGCCCGCCGAGGCCCCGGCCTCGACCGACGGCACGAGCTTCGTCATCCAGGAGCACCACGCCAGCTCGCTGCACTGGGACTTCCGCCTCGAGCACGACGGTGTGCTGGTCAGCTGGGCGCTGCCGAAGGGCGAGCCCGACGACCCGGGTGCGAACCACCTCGCCGTCCAGACCGAGGACCACCCGCTCGAGTACGGCACCTTCGAGGGCACCATCGCGAAAGGCGAGTACGGCGCGGGCGAGGTCACGATCTGGGACTCGGGCGAGTACGACCTCGAGAAGTGGCGGGAGGGGAAGGAGGTCATCGTCGTGCTGCACGGCGAGCAGCGCGGCACCCGACGCGTCGCGCTGATCCACACGGGCCACGGCGGTGGGCGCGCCGAGTCGAACTGGCTGATCCACCGCATGAAGGACGACGCCGACGGCAGCGCGAAGAGCGGCGGCAAGAGCGGTGGCGGCAGCAGCGGCAGCGGCAGCGGCAGCGGCAGCGGCAGCGGCAACGGTAAGAGCGGCAGCCGCAGCGGCAGCGGCGAGAGCAGCGGCGGCGGCGAGAGCAGCGGCGGCGGCTCGCGCGTCGGCAACTCCTCACGGGTGTCGCATTCGCGCGGCGACTCCCCCGGGAAGTCGGGCCGCGCCTCCTCGGCTCGCGACGGGAAGCAGGAGTTACCCGCACCCGAACACGCACCCGCACCCGCAACCGCGCCCGACCCGGTCGCACCGATGCTCGCCACGACGGGCGACGCGCACGACCTGGCCGACGGCGACTGGGCGTTCGAGATGAAGTGGGACGGCATCCGCGCCGTCGCGATCGTGCACGACGGAGCCGTCACGTTCACCAGCCGAAACGGCAACGACCTCACCCCCGCCTACCCCGAGCTGCAGGAGCTCGCCGAGCGGGTCGACAGCGAGGGAGGCGCGGTCCTCGACGGCGAGATCGTGGCAGTCGACGAGAAGGGTCGCCCCGACTTCGGCCTGCTGCAGCGCCGCATGGGGCTGAGCCGCCCGCGCGACATCGCCCGGGTCGCCGCCGAGGCGCCGGTCCGGTACCTGCTCTTCGACGTGATGCGGGCCGAGGGCCGGTCGCTCGTGCGAGACCCGTACGACGATCGGCGCGAGGTGCTGACGCGCATCGTCGACTCGGGCGGGACGATCGACGTGCCCCCGGCGTTCGACGGCGATCAGGAGGCGGCGGTCGCGACGTCGGAGCGGCTCCGGCTCGAGGGGGTGGTCGCCAAGCGCCGCGACGCCGCGTACAGCGTCGGGCGGCGGTCCAGGGCCTGGATCAAGATGAAGCACCACCAGACGCAGGAGGTCGTGATCGCCGGGTGGCGGCCCGGTGCCGGGCGTCGGGCCGACGGGGTCGGCTCGCTGCTGATGGGGGTGCCCGGCGACGAGGGGCTGATGTACGTCGGGCGCGTCGGCACCGGCTTCACCGACCGCGAGCTCGACGAGCTGCTGCCGTCGTTGCGCGCGGCGGAGCGCAAGACCAGCCCGCTGGTCGGCGTGCCGCCGGCCGACGCGCGCGACGCCCACTGGGTGACGCCGTCGCGGGTCGGCGAGGTGTCGATCGCCGAGTGGACCTCGACCAGGCGGCTGCGTCAGCCCTCGTGGCGCGGCTGGCGCCCGGACAAGTCGCCAGAGGACGTCGTCCGCGAGGGGTGAGTGGCGCGGCGTGCGGTCTGCGCGACCCGGCCCGCGCCTCCCGCCGCCGCCACACCGCCACACCGCCACGAACTCGACATCCCGCCACCGAATCGCGTGGCGGCATGTCGAGTTCGTGGCGGCGTACGGTGAGGGCGGGGTATCACTCGGGGTCCTCCGGGTGTTGAGTGCAGCATGAGCACACCTCCCCCGGCCCCGAGCGACGACGCCGCGAGCCTGCGCGGCCGGCGCGTCGTCCTCGTCGTGGCCGTGCTGGCGTCGTTCGTGGCGTTCCTCGACGGCTCGATCGTGACGGTGGCGCTGCCCGCCATCGCGCGCGAGCTCGCGGGCTCGGGCACCGGGGCCACCGCCGGCGCCGACCTCGCCCTGCAGCAGTGGGTGGTCGACGCCTATCTGCTGGCCCTCGGCTCGCTGATGCTCGTGGCCGGCTCGCTCAGCGACACCTTCGGCCGCGTGCGGGTGCTGCGGGCCGGTCTGATCGCGTTCGCCGTCACGAGCGTGCTCGCCGCCCTCGCGCCCGACCCCGGTCTGCTGATCGCCGCGCGCGCTCTGCAGGGCGTGGCGGCGGCGCTGCTCGTGCCGAGCAGTCTCGCGCTGATCACGTCGACGTTCAGCGGCCCGGCACAGGGCCGGGCCATCGGCAGCTGGACGGCCTGGACGGGCGTCGCGTTCCTGATCGGCCCGCTGACCGGCGGGGCCCTCGTCGACACGATCGGCTGGCGCTGGGTGTTCGCCGTCGTGGTCGTGCCCGTCGTGCTGACCCTGCTGCTGATGACGCGCCTCCCCGGCGATGCGCACCGCGGCTCGGTCGGTGCTCCCCCGCGCGTGGACGCGATCGGCGCCGTGCTCGCCGCGGTCGGTCTCGCCGGCCCGGTCTTCGCGCTGATCGAGGGGCAGCGGGTCGGCTTCGGCGCCTGGTTCGTCGTCGTGCCGCTGGCCGTCGGCCTCGCCGCGCTGGTCGCCTTCGTCTGGTGGGAGCGCCGCGCCCCCGCCCCGATGATGCCGCTCTCGCTCTTCCGCACCCGCGCCTTCACGGTCGGCAACCTGGCCACCGTGGGCGTCTACTCCGCCCTGAACCTGGGCACGCTGACCATCCCGCTCGTCGTGCAGGAGCTCGCGGGGCTCTCGGCCACGCTCGCCGGGCTGGTGACCCTGCCCACCACGATCGTGTCGCTGCTGTTCTCGACCCTGTTCGGCACCCTCGCCGCCCGGCACGGCCCGCGCCCGTTCATGACCGTCGGGCCCCTGATCACGGCGGCGGGGTTCCTCTGGATGCTGCTCGTCCGCGAGCCGATCGACGTCTGGTGGCAGATCGTGCCGGGCGTCGTCCTGTTCGGATTCGGTCTGGCAGTGACGGTCGCACCGCTCACCTCGACGGTGCTGTCGCAGATCCCGGCCGCGCAGTCGGGGATCGCCTCCGCCGTGAACAACGCGATCTCACGGGTCTCCGGGCTGGTCGCGGTCGCGTTCCTGGGCGTCATCGCCGGAGGCGCGCTGACGGTCGACGGGTTCCATCGCGTCGTCGTCGTGGTCGCCCTGCTGCTCGGGGCGAGCGCGGTCGTCTCGTTCGTCGGTCTGCGGGGCGGGGCCCGCACCTCCTGACATCCCGCCCGGTCGACGGACGAGCCGCCCCACGCCCGGCAGGAGGCGCGGTGTCAGACCCCGAAGCGGCGCCAGGAGGCGTCCTGCTGGGCCAGGCGACGGAGCGCGAGCAGCAGCGGCTCGACGAGCACCGTGCCGAGCACGACGTACTGCACGGCGGCGTCGACCGAGTCGACCGGGATGCCGGCGATCTCGGCCTCGGCGACCGTCGCCATGGCCTCGGCGTAGCCGTCCAGCCGGCCGTCGGGCAGATCGAAGCCGGCCGCCTCCAGCCCGGAGATCGCGACCTCGAGGGCCGCGAGGACGTCGTGCGAGCCGGGGTCGATCGTCCACCCCCAGCCGTCGACGAGGGCACGGGCGCGACCGACGTCGAGCCCGTCGACGGCGGTCGGGGTCACCGCCCCCTGGGCGACTCCGAGCATCTCGGCGACCGAGTCGTGCTCGGCGTCGAGCTGCTCGAGCACGCTGCGCGCCGTCGCGACGCTGAGGCCGCCGACGCCCACGAGGGCCCGGACGAGCCGGATGCGGCGCACGTGGTCGTCGCCGTACTGCGCCTGGGTGGCGCTCGTGCGCTCGCCCTCGGGCAGCAGACCCTCGCGCAGGTAGTACTTGATCGTGGCGACCGGCACCCCGGTCGTCTCGGCCAGCTGGGAGATGCGCACGGTTCCCCTTGACATTGGATAGCGGGACTCTCCATTATTGGAGAGCCGCACTATCCATCTAAGGAGAGACCATGACGAGAGTCAAGCCCAAGCCGAGCCGCACGACGCACGAGCACGACGGCGAGCTCGTGGTGTTCCTGATCGGCATGACCGTCAACCGCTGGTGGCGACCCGACCGCTGGCTGCCCGTCTTCCGCGCCATGACGCCGATGCTCACGGAGCTCATGCGCGACCCCGACAGCGGCCTCGCCGGCTTCCGCGTCACGATCGGCCGCGGCGGTCCGGTGCTCGTCCAGTACTGGACGTCGCTCGAGAAGCTCTACGCCTACGCGAGCTCGCCCGATCAGGCGCACCGCCCGGCCTGGACGGCCTTCAACCGTCGCGCCCGCTCGGCCCCGGGCGCCGTCGGCATCTGGCACGAGACGTTCGTGGTCGACCGCGCCGAGAGCATGTACGTCGACAGCACCGTGTCGGGTCTCGCGCAGGCGACGCGTTCGGTCCCGGTCGGTCCGCGCAGCGACACGGCACGGGCCCGCGCGGCGAGCGGTCGTACGCCGGGGTCGACGGGCCCGGCCCGCGCCTCCTGACGTGTCCCCCGACGGGGCCGCCGTCGGCGATCCGCGCAGGGGCCCGCGCGTAGCGTGACGGACGTGCCGCACTACGCCATCATCGCCCCGATCGACGCCCTCGTCGTCGGAGACCGCCACACCGTCGGGCGCCTGCCGCTGCACGCCACCGTCGTGCCGCCGTTCACCGCCCTGTCGGGGCGCCACGCGGTCGAGGAGGCCGTCGCGGGCGTCGCCGCGGGCACCCAGCCCATCCCCACGGCGATCGGCGCCACGGCCCGGTTCGGGCGCGACAGCGACACGCCGGTCGCCCTGGTCGAGCCCGAGCTGCTGACCGCGCTGCACACCAGCCTGCTCGCCGCGCTCGAGTCGATCGGCTGGGCCGCGGACGACCCCGATCGGAACGGCGCGGGGTATCGACCGCACGTCACGGCGACCCGGCAGGCGGCGTTGTCGGTCGGCGCCGTGCTCATCCTCGATCACCTCGCGGTCATCGACCTCGACCGCGACCAGGCCACGGTCGTCTCGGTGGCGGCGCTGGCCGGCGCACCCGCCTGACCCCGAGGGGGCCGACGACCAGCCGGTCCCCCGCGCGGGCGGACGCCTCGGCCCCGCTCGGCCCCGCTCAGGCGCGCGTCAGACCCAGCAGCCGGATGACGTCGTCGACCTCTTCGGCGGGTGCGCGCCCCGCGTCGACGACCACGTGCCGCTCGTCGGCCTGCGGCGGCTCGAGCGTGGCGACCTGGGAGTCGAGCAGAGCGCTCGGCATGAAGTGCCCCTCGCGCGACGCCATGCGGTCGCCGAGCATCTCGCGGGTGCCCCGGAGGTAGACGAAGACGACGTTGTGCTCGCGCAGCACGTCGCGGTACTTGCGCTTCAGCGCCGAGCAGGTGATGACGCCCGGCACGCCCGCCATGGCGTGCTCGATGATCCACGACGACACCGTGTCGAGCCAGGGGGCCCGGTCGTCGTCGTCGAGGGGCGTGCCCGCGGCCATCTTGGCGACGTTCTCGTCGGGGTGCAGGTCGTCGCCCTCGTAGAAGTCCCAGCCGAGCTGCTCGGCGAGCATCGCGGCGAGCGTCGACTTGCCCGAGCCGGAGACGCCCATCACGACCAGCACGGGATCGGTGGCGTACGGCCCCGAGGAGGCGCGACCCGCGTTCTCGACGACGGCCATCAGACGACCCCGCCTGCCGACACGGGCGTCTCGCTGCTCGGAGTGGTGGGGGCGGCGGGTGCCGCAGCGCTGGGGGTCATGCTGTCGCGTCCTTTCGAGGACGCGTCGTCGCGACCTCGTCGTCAGGGGGATGGTGCGGGTTCGAACGGGCGGGGCCTCGCGCCGGCCACCCGTCGATCTGGCAGTCTTGAGGCGCGAGTCGATCTGATCGATGCTGATAAATCAGATTTATGGAGTCTGCCACAGGGCGACCCACCCGGCAAGGCGCCCTCGCCCCGATCCCAGGAGCTGACGATGACGCCCGGACTCCAGTCATCCCGTGAGCGCGGTCTGCACGCTCAGGTGGTCGACGTCCTCGGTCAGGAGATCGTCGACGGTCGACTCGGTCCGGGGTCCATCGTGAACCTCGACGAGCTCGCCGTCCGATTCTCGGTCTCCCGCTCGGTGCTGCGCGAGTCGCTCCGGGTGCTGCAGTCGCTCGGCATGGTCGAGCCGCGCCAGCGGGTCGGCACCCAGGTGCTCCCCCGCGCCTCGTGGGATCTGATGAGCCCGCAGATCATCGTGTGGCGCGGCCGCGGGCCCGAGTACCACACGCAGATGCGCGAGCTGCTCGAGCTGCGACTCGGCCTCGAACCGGTGGCCGCCCGCCTCAGCGCGGGGCGGCTCGACCCCCTGCAGGCGGCGCTCGTCCGCCAGGCGGCCAGCGCGATGGTCGAAGCCGGCGTCGAGGGCGACGGGCGGAAGTACCTCGAGGCCGACATCGCGTTCCATTCGGCGATCCTGCACGGCTCGGGCAACGCCGTCATCGGCCACTTCGCCACGACGGTCGAAGCGCTGCTGCGTACCCGCACCGAGGAGCGACGCTTCACCATCACCGAGTACACCCCCGCCAGCGCCGCCCGGCACCACGCCCTGGCGGACGCCCTCGCCGACGGCGACGCCGACGGGGCCTTCGCCGCCGCGCAGGCGCTGATCACGGCCACCGTGGCCGAGTTCGACGACGAGCGCGAAGCGGCCCCTGGCCTCTGAGACGACGCGCCGAAGGGGTCAGTCGATCACCTGCACGTCGGTGAAGGCGCCCTCCTCGACCAGCTGCGCCGCGCCTCCTGCGGGGGCGATGCTCCACAGCCCGGGGGTGGCACCGCTGGCGAGCCCGACGAAGAGGACCCCGTCGGCGTCGGCCGCGATGCTGCCGGGTCGCGTCTGGCTCTGCAGGGCGAGACCGGTGGCGGGCACCACCGTGCGGACGCCGCTCGGCGAGGTGACGGCGACGTCCTTCGTGGCGAGGTCGGCCGTGCACGGCGGGCGATTCGCGCCCTGCGGCAAGCAGAACGTCGTCGCCTGCAGCGAGTAGAACGAGCCGTTCAGACCGTAACCGCCCGCGGCGTAGATGGTGCGGTCGGTGAGCGACGGGCTGCCGCCCGAGGTGCCGGAGCCGTCGTCCGTCGACCAGAACTGGAGACCCACGGCGCCGCCGCTGTTGGCCTCGAAGTAGTTCGTGCGACCGGCGCCGGCGACGAGGTCGGCGAGACGGGTGGTGCCCTGCGAGAAGGTGCTCTCGACCGGGGCGCCGCCGCCGGCCGGGTAGGTGCGCAGCACGCTGGTGTACAGCACGACGACGTCGCCGTTCGCCCGCACGGTCAGCTGCAGGGGCGCCGAGGGGAACGACTCGGCGACCGTGCGGCGGGTGCCGTCGACGCCGAACTCGACGAGCGCGCCCGAGGCGGTGAGCAGGTACGCGACGCCCTTCGGCGACACATGCAGCTCGTCGGAACCCGCCAGCCCGGTGGCCAGGGTGACCGGGGCCGCCCGGGTGGAGGGGTACCGGACGAGAGTGCCGGCCGTCGAGTCGAGCACCGTGACGTCGCCGTTCGCGGCCACGTCGTAGCCGCCGGGTGCGGCCGGCGCCGCAGCGACGTCGAGGGGCGACGAGTCGACGGTCGGGAACACCACGATGCGTCCGTTCGTCACGGCGAAGACGGCGGTCCCCTCGTCCACGGGGGTGACGGGCGCGGTCGCGGGCGTGAACGACACCGCGGCGGCGACGCTCGAGACCGACGCGTTCCGCGCCCTGACCTCGAGACGCGCGCGGCTGCCGGGGGTCAGCCCGGTGATGCGAGCGGTCCGCACCGTCGGGCCGACTCGGATCGTCCGTCCGACGGCGTGCCCGCCGACCGAGACGAGGGTGACCGAGTAGCCCGCGAGGGCCGGCGAGCCGGACGACGCCGGGGCCTTCCAGCCCACGTCGACGGAGGTCGCCCCGACCGCGGTGGCCGTGACCGACCGCGGGGCGGAGGGGGCCCTGACGACGGCCTTCTTCTTCGGGCCGGTCGCGGTCTTCGGGCCGGTCGCGGTCTTCGCCGCGGTCGCGGTCTTCGGGCCGGTCGAACCCTTCGCGCTGCTGGTGCTGCTCGTGCTGCTGGTGCTGTTCGTGCCCGAGGGGGCTGCGACGGCCGGGGCCGCCACCCCCAGAGACAGGATCGCTGCCACGGCGACGATGCCGGTGAGTCGGTTCATGGGGGGTGTTCTCCTGACGGGTGGCGGGTTCGGGTTCCGCCAGAGGCGACGATATCGCCCGCGGAGCCGGTCCCCCAAGAAGGGGACCGGGTGACTCCCGCCCACCCGCGGATGACTCTCGGCCGGCCCGACACGTCCCGTTCACCCCGTGGACGCCTCGGCAGGGCAGCATGCCCGCATGATCGCGATGAGCGCCCGTGTGACGCCGACCACCGGCAGCGACTCCGTGCGCCTGCTCGAGCGCAGCCTCCGCAGCCACTACGAGAGCCTCCCGATCGCCGCGCACCAGTACCTCGTGCGCTTCTCGGACGGCCCCGTGCTCGTCACCGACGAGGTCGGCTCGCTGCGGCTCGACGTCGTCGTGGCCGACGAGCGATCGGCGCGTCACTTCGAGGACTCCCTCCGCTCCGAGCTCGCCATCCGCACGCTCGACGACTCGCTCGCCGTCAGCTGGTCCCGCGACGCGCACGCACCGCTCCCCCTCCGCTGAGCCCGTCGCGGCGTCGTCGCCCGGCGCGCCTTGACCCCGCCGAGGAGGCGCGGGTCAGCCCTCCGCCGCGGCGATCAGCTTCGACATGGTCCGGTGCAGCACCACCAGCTCGTCGCGCTCGACCCCGAGGCGCTCCATCATCCGCGCCGGGATCGACTCGGCCTCGGCCCGGAGGGCGGCACCGGCGGGGGTGAGTGCGATGGCGAGCGTGCGCTCGTCCGTCGACCCGCGCCTCCTCGTCACGAGCCCCTGCGCCTCGAGCCGCTTGACCAGCGGCGAGAGCGTGCCGGGGTCGAGACGCAGCGCCGTCGCCAGGTCTTTGAGGGCGAGCGCGGGGCCCTGCCAGAGGGCGAGCATCACGAGGTACTGGGGGTGCGTCAGCCCGAGCGGCTCGAGCACCGGGCGGTAGGCGGCGACGACGCTGCGGGACGCGACGGAGAGCGCGAAGCAGATCTGACTCTCGAGGGCGAGCGGGTCGACCTGCGGACGATCGGCCGCGGGCGGGCCGGTCGGCACCGCCTGAGCGATGGGCGTGGTCACCGCTCGGCCTGCGGTGCCGGGCAGTGCAGCATCGTCCGCACACCGGAGCGGTCGACGACGTGCTCGTCCATCGGGTGGCCGCAGAGCGGGCAGGCTCCCCCGTGGACGGGCGGCACGAGGGGCGCCTCGTTCTTGAGCCCGAGCTGCGCCCCGCCGATGTACGGACGCAGACGCCGGTTGAGCCCCTCGATCAGGTCGCCGAAGCGGCTGCCGTGCTCGTAGCTGCGGGGTTCGCGGTCATCTCGTCTCGGGCTCACGATCAGTTAGTGTACCAATGATTCGCACACCAAGCGATGTCCTGACGCACGAGCGGCCCGCCGCACGGATGCGACGGGCCGCCCTGTGGTGCAGCTGGGTCGGACTACGGCGTCATGCCCCGACCTTGAGACAGCAGCTGGTGCGCCTGCGTCGCGAGCTCGCCGCGCACGAGCACCTCGTAGCTGCCGGCCTCCATGGTCTTGGTCGACGCGAAGTCGCGACGTCCCCGCAGGGCGGCATGCCCGACGAAGCCCCAGAGGGCACCCCAGAGGGCGCCGCCGCCCACGGCGATCAGCAGGATGCCGATGAAGGCGACGTTCGTGGCGAACAGACCGAAGAGGAGACCGAGGAAGAGCCCGAACCAGGCACCTCCCCCGGCGCCGCGTGCAGCGGCCCCTCCCTTGGTGAGACGACCGGAGACGTTCTCGACGGTGCGGATGTCGTGACCCACGATGGAGACGCTCTCGACCGGGAACCCCTGATCCGAGAGCAGGTCGACCGCGGACTGCGCGTCTTCGTAGCGGGTGAACGTCGCGAGCGTCTGCGGGTGACCGGCGCCGGCGAACGCCCCGGTGCCGCGCGGACCGGGCGTGCCCTCGGTGGTCGTCGGACGCCCGGCGACGGGAGGGACGGCAGGGCCGGCGGGGGCGGATGAACCGGGCACCTGGGCCTGACCGGGCTGCGGCGTCGCCGGAGTCCGCCCGGGCTGCGGCTCGGAACCGGCCGCGGGCGTCGGCGCGTACTCACCGTAGGCCGGACGCGGACGAGTGTCGGGGGCGGGCGCGGTCACCTCGGGTCGCGCCTGGGGGTCCGGCTCGTGGGAGGCGGGGGTCGCGTTCGGTTCGGGTGTGCTGCCGGTGCCGGGCTGGTCGTTGCTCATGCATCAGTTCTACCGTCGCGCCCGGAGGCGTGGAGCGGATATGCAGAGCGCTCCCAGAAAGAGATCGGGGGCGATGCCGGCTGCGCAATGGTGACGCCGTGGTGAAACGACGAAAGGCACCCGCTGAGCGGATGCCTTTCGGTGTTGGTGGATCTGAGGGGACTCGAACCCCTGACCCCCTGCATGCCATGCAGGTGCGCTACCAGCTGCGCCACAGACCCATGTTCAGTTGTCTTGCTTGTCGTGCCCCTTGCGAAGCAACTCGTCAACCCTACTACAGAAATCGAGCGGTGCTGAACACGGCCCACTTTGACCACCGCCCGGCGCCTCCTCGGCCTGCTCCGCCCGTCGCGGATCCGGCCCGAGACATGCGAGAGGTGAACGACACGCCGCGATGCGGTGTCTCCTTCACCTCTCGGTGTTCGACGGGACGGGGCGCGTCACGCCTCGTTCTGAGCGGGCTCGGGCAACTCGATCGGAATCGTGGGGCAGTCGCTCCACAGACGCTCGAGCGAGTAGTACTGACGGTCTTCGTCGTGGAACACGTGCGCGACGATGTCGCCGAAGTCGAGGAGGATCCACCGGCCCTCGGCGCGACCCTCGCGACGGAGCGTCTTGACGCCGGCCTCGAGCATCTTGTCTTCGATCTCGCCGGCGATCGCGACGACGTTGCGCTCGCTTCGACCGGAGGCCAGCAGGAAGATGTCGGTCAGAGGCAGCGGCTCGGAGACGTCGAGCGCGACGAGGTCGTCGGCCTGCTTGTCGTCGGCGGCGCGGGCCGCGATCTGCAGGAGCTCGATGGCGCGAGGAGTGGCTGTCACGGATGCCTTACGTGTCGGTGGTGCGGAGGATGACGAGGGTCACTGACCCAGGATGCCCGTCGCGAAACCCGCGACGACCACACCGATGATACCTGCTCCGATGATGCCCCCGCCGATGCCGAGGAACAACGGCAGTCGACTCGACTTCGGCTGCGACGCCGCGAGCACGACGGCCCGGGTCGAGGTGTGGGTGCTGATGGCCCGACTGGCCCGCACGGGCACGGCGTCGGTCTCGGCGTTCTCGGCGTCGCCCTGCTCGAGGAGGCGGTCGATGTCGGCGTTGTCGACACGGGCCTGCGACCCCGTCGCGCCGAGGCTCCGCGGCAGGTCGATCGACCCGGTGATGATGATCTCGCCGGTCGCGTTGAGCGCCCCGGTGACGTCGGCGATCTGCTGATCGGTGAGGATCAGCGCGTTCGTCTGCCCGGTGTGCGTGCCGAGCGCGCGACCGGGAGCCGTCTCGTCGTCGGGCGCCGCGCTCTGACTCGTCCAGTGGCCGACGGGCGGCACGAGGCCGTTCGACTCGGGCGCCGACGCGGGGACGGTCGGGACGATCGGGCGCACAGCGGCGGGAGCCGCCGGCGCGGAGTCGTCGCGGCGTTCGAACGACGCGGGCCGCAGCGCGGGGGTCTGCCCCGAGGAGGCGCGGGTCGAGTCGTCGGCATCGCCGTCGGTCGCCCCGTCGACGGGCCCCGACGGGTTCTGACCGGCGGGCGTGGGGAGCGGGGACGAGTCGGCGACGGAGGAGTCGTGGTCGCCACCGACACCCGATGCGCCACCCGGCGCGATGAACTCGTCGACGGTGCTGAGCGCCTCGGAGAGGGGTCGGCGCGGCTCGGGCCCGGGAGCCTGGAGCGGCACGGGCTCGGCGGGCCGGCCCGACTGCGACTCGCGGAGCGCCCGCAGCTCGCGGCGTGTGAGTCCACGCTCGGGCGACGAGACGGAGCCGGGGGCCGGGACGGAGGCCGGTGCCTGGTCGGCTGACGACACGGGGTCGGGGGCCGACGCCGGCGCGACTGCGGGCTCGGGAGCCGAGTCCGGGCTGGCCGGGCTGGGAGCCGACGCGGGCTCAGGAGCCGATGCGGGCTCAGGAGCCGATGCGGGCGCCGCCGGACTCGGAGCCGACGAGGGCTCGGGAGCCGAGGCGGGCGTCGGCATCGACGCCGGAGCGGCGGTCTGAGACGACGACGGGGCGCCGACGGGGACGGCGCCGGTGATCGCCTGGCCCGCCTCGCGCGCACGCTCGAGGTCTCGAACCTGCCGTCGGGTGAGAGGCGGCTGGCCGTCGGACGAACTCATGCAACGCTCCGATACAGGTGGTGCTTGGAGATGTACTGGACGACCCCGTCGGGGACCAGGTACCAGACCGGGGAGTCTCGGGCGACCCGAGCGCGGCAGTCGGTCGACGAGATGGCCAGCGCGGGGACTTCGAGCAAGCTTACGTCGCTCTCGGGCAATCCGGAAACGGTGAGGTCGTGACCCGGCCGGGAGACCGCGACGAAGTGCGCGAGGTCCCAGAGCTCCTGGACGTCCTTCCAGTCGAGGATCTGCGCCACGGCGTCGGCGCCTGTGATGAAGAAGAGCTGCGCGTCGGGTCGCTGGGCCCGGACGTCGCGCAGGGTGTCGATCGTGTAAGTGGGCCCGTGCCGGTCGATGTCGAGCCGGCTGACGGTGAACATCGGGTTCGACGCGGTCGCGATCACCGTCATGAGGTACCGGTGCTCGCCGTCGGTGACACCCGTCTTCATGTAGGGCTGACCCGTGGGGACGAACAGCACCTCGTCGAGGTCGAACGACGACGCCACCTCGCTGGCGGCGACGAGGTGGCCGTGGTGGATGGGGTCGAACGTGCCGCCCATGATGCCGACGCGGGGTCGACGGACCGACTCGGTCGCGCCTCCATCCGACGACTCGTCACCGGTCGACGTCGCGCCCGACGACGACATCGGGCTGTCCGCCGCGACCATGGTGTCCGTCTCTCGCGTCAGTGCGATTCGGGGTGGCCGTATTCGTCGATGGGCCCGGCCTTGTGCTCCTGCGTCTTCGCCTTGCGGGGGCTTCGGTTCGCGACGTCGCGGTAGCTCCACACGACGTAGCCGAGGAACAGGAAGAAGACGCCGAACACCAGCGAGATCACGACCGGGGGCGCCAGCAGGGGCGCGAGTTCTTCGTGGGCCGCGGCGAGCAGTGTGACGTCGAGCATGGGTACTCCGTTTCGAGAGGACGATCCGGGACAGTCTAGCCGCGCACCTGGCCGCTGCCGCGCACGATCCATTTGGTGCTCGTCAGCTCGCCGAGTCCCATCGGCCCTCGGGCGTGCAGCTTCTGGGTCGAGATGCCCACCTCGGCGCCGAAGCCGAACTCGCCGCCGTCGGTGAACCGCGTCGAGGCGTTGACCATCACCACCGCGCTGTCGACCTCGGCCAGGAACCTCTCGGCGTTGGCGTGGTCGTTGGTGACGATGCTCTCGGTGTGACGCGTCGACCAGCGGTCGATGTGCGCCATGGCCGCGTCGAGGTCCGCGACGACGGCGACGGCGAGGTCGAGGCTCATGTACTCGGCCGCCCAGTCGTCGTCCGTCGCGGGCACGACGCCCGCGACGAGCCCCTGGGTCCGCTCGTCGCCGTGCACGGTGACGCCGGCCTCGTGCAGGGCGGCGACGATCGACGGCAGCAGCCGTTCGGCGGCGGACTCGTGCACGAGCAGGGTCTCGAGGGCGTTGCAGACGCTCGGCCGGCTCGTCTTGGCGTCGAGCACGATGTCGATGCTCATGGCGGCGTCGGCCGTCTCGTCGAGGAACACGTGCACCACACCGGCCCCGGTCTCGATGACGGGCACCGTCGAGCGTTCGACCACCGTGCTGATCAGCTGCGCGCTCCCCCGCGGGACGAGCACGTCGACCAGGCCGCGCGCCGTCATCAGCCAGCCGGCGCCGTCGCGTCCGAACTCGTCGACGGTGACGACCGAGTCGGCGGGGAGTCCCGACCCGACCAGCGCCTCCTGCACGATCTCGACGAGGGCCGCGTTCGTGTGCAGCGCCGCACTGCCGCCCCGGAGGACCGCCGCGTTGCCGCTCTTCAGCGCGAGGGCGGCGATGTCGACGGTGACGTTCGGCCGGGCCTCGTAGATGGCGCCGACGACCCCGAACGGGACGCGGACCTGATCGAGGCGGAGGCCGTTCGGCAGCACGCGCCCGCGCACGGTCTCGCCGATCGGGTCGACGAGGGTCGCGACGAGCTCGGTGGCCGCGGCGAGTGCCGCCAGCCGGTCGCCGTCGAGGCGGAGACGATCACGCAGCGACTCCGACAGACCGGCCTCGGCGGCCGCCTCGAGGTCGAGGGCGTTCGCGGCGACGATGCGAGGCTCGGCGGTCACGAGTGCACGGGCGATGGCCCGGAGGGCCGCGTTCTTCGCGTCGGCCGTCGCCGTGGCCAGCACGCCGGACGCGGACCGGGCCGCGGTCAGCTTGTCGACGAACGCGGGGGCGACGACTTCGGAGGGCGACATGCCCCTGATCTTACGGTTTCGCGGCCTCGAAGAACGTGCCGACGTCGTCGCCCGACAGCGCCCGCGAGACGTTCGCCGTCGAGGTCACGAGCACCGGGGTGCCCGCCTCGGCGGCGTAGCGCGCGGCGGCCACCTTGGTGCCCGCCCCGCCCGTGCCGACGCCCGCGGCGCCGACGTCTCCGAAGGTCACGCCGGTCAGCTGATCACCGAAGGGCACGTCGGTGATCTTCACCGCTCCGGGCTCGTGCGGCGGTCGGGTGTAGAGGGCGTCGACGTCGCTCAGCAGCACGAGGGCGTCGGCGGCGATCAGCTTCGAGACGAGGGCCGCGAGGCGGTCGTTGTCGCCGAAGCGGATCTCCTGGGTGGCGACGGTGTCGTTCTCGTTGACGATCGGCAGGATGCGAAGGTCGAGCAGGCGCGACATCGCCCTCTGGGCGTTGCTCCGGTGGGTCGGGTTCTGGATGTCGCCGGCCGTCAGCAGCACCTGTCCGGCGACGATCGAGTACCGCCGGAGGCTCTGCTGGTAGCGGTAGATCAAGACGTTCTGCCCGACGGCGGCCGCGGCCTGCTGGGTCGCGAGATCGGTCGGTCGCGAGTCGAGCCGCAGATGCGGCATGCCCGTGGCGATCGCCCCCGACGAGACGAGCACGATCTCCGCGCCCCGCCCGTAGGCGGCCGCGAGGGCGTCGACGAGCGGCTCGATCTGACCGGCGTTGTCGCCGCTGATCGACGACGAGCCGACCTTGACGACGATGCGCCGAGCCGACGCGATGCCGGCCCGGTCGGTCACCCGGGGGCCCTCACGGCGGTCCGCCGACGACGCCGTGTCGCTCATGCCTTGTCGTCGCCCTCTTTCACGAGGAAGCCCTCGTCGTCCGTCCAGATGCCCGACGCGCGCTCGCGCTGCAGCTCGGCGCGGGCCTCGGCCTTGGCGTCCATCCGCTCGAAGTACTCCTCGCGGCGCTGGTTGCGCGTCGGGCGGTCGTTCTTGATCAGACGCGGGTCGGTGCCGCGCGCGCTGGTCATCAGCTCGGCGGTCGACGTGAGGGTCGGCTCCCAGTCGAAGACGATGCCGCCCTCGGGCCCGATGACGACCGTCGAACCGGCCTGAGCGCCGGCCTTGAACAGGGCGTCCTCGACGCCGATCGTGTTGAGCCGGTCGGCCAGGTAGCCGACGGCCTCCTCGTTGTTGAAGTCGGTCTGCACCACCCAGCGCTGCGGCTTCTCGCCCAGGATGCGGTAGACGTTGCCGTACGTGCCGCCCTCGACCCGGATGACGAACGGCTTCTCGTTGACGGCGCGCGGTCGCATGACGAGCCGAGGAGGCGCGGGTCGGGCGGCGATCTCGGCCCGGCTGGTCTCGACCACCTCGGCCAGCGCGAACGAGAGGTTGCGGAGACCCTCGTGGCTCACCGCCGAGATCTCGAAGACCTTGTAGCCGCGCGCCTCGAGCTCGGGCGTGACGAAGTCGGCGAGCTCGCGGCCGTCGGGGACGTCGACCTTGTTCAGTGCGATCAGCTGCGGGCGCTCGAGCAGGGGCAGCTGCCCCTCGGGCACCGGGTACGCCTCGAGCTCACCGAGGATGATCTCGAGGTCGGTCAGCGGGTCGCGGCCGGGGTCGAGGGTCGCGCAGTCGAGCACGTGCAGCAGGGCCGAGCAGCGCTCGACGTGACGGAGGAACTCGAGACCGAGCCCCTTGCCCTCGCTCGCGCCCTCGATGAGACCGGGGACGTCGGCGACGGTGTAGCGCGTCTCGCCCGACTCGACCACGCCGAGGTTCGGGTGCAGCGTCGTGAACGGGTAGTCGGCGATCTTGGGCTTCGCCGCCGAGAGCGCGGCCACGAGGCTCGACTTGCCGGCCGACGGGTAGCCCACCAGCGCGATGTCGGCCACGACCTTGAGCTCGAGCAGCACGTCGCCCTGCCAGCCGGGCGTGCCGAGCAGCGCGAAGCCGGGGGCCTTGCGCTTGGTCGACGACAGCGCCGCGTTGCCGAGGCCACCGATGCCGCCCTGCGCGGCGACGAAGCGCATGCCGGGCTCGACCATGTCGATCAGCTCGGTGCCGTCTTCGGACTTGACCACCGTTCCGACCGGCACGGTCAGCTCGAGCAGCTCGCCGTTCGTGCCGCTTCGGTGGTCGCCCATGCCGAAGCCGCCGTTCTCGCTCGAACGGTGCGGCGCGCGGTGGAAGCCGAGCAGCGTCGTGACGCCGGTGTCGCTGACCAGCACGATGTCGCCGCCGTGCCCGCCGTTGCCGCCGTCGGGGCCGGCGAGGGGTTTGAACTTCTCGCGCTTGACGGAGACGCAGCCGTTGCCGCCGTTGCCGGCGCGGAGGTGCAGGGTGACGTGGTCGACGAATGTGGCCATGGGTGTGCAGTCATTTCGGTTCTCGGGGGCCGGGGATGGACTCCCGGGTCGAACACGTATGGGCGAGCAACGCTCGCCCATACGGTGTGTCGCAGCTGGTGCCGCGCCTCGCGGAGGAGGCTCAGGCGCCGGCGACGATGTTGACGACCTTGCGGCCGCCCTTGTTGCCGAACTCGACGGAGCCGGGTGCGAGGGCGAAGAGGGTGTCGTCGCCGCCGCGGCCGACGTTGGCGCCGGGGTGGAAGTGGGTGCCGCGCTGGCGGACGATGATCTCGCCGGCGAGGACGACCTGGCCGCCGAAG